>NZ_JBHXSC010000001.1:0-241815 GCF_042716505.1 Streptomyces sp. NPDC058674 | reverse complement strand
GGGGGCGCCCCCGTTAGCTCCAGGTCCCGGGGCGCCCCTCCGCCTTGCGATGCACGGCGCCGGACACCGCGGGCCTGACCGGCGCTACTTTGACGACAGGACCTAGAGCCGTACGAGGGTCACCTCCGTCGCCTTCACGCTCGTCCACACCGCGGCGCCGTCGACGATGCCCAGTTCGGCGGCCGCCTCCGGGGTGATCTCCGCGACGAGGTCCGGCGCCTCGGGGGAGGAGACCAGCACGCGCAGTCGGCTGCCGACCGCGGTGATCTCCCGTACGGTGCCCGGCCAGACGTTGCGGGGGCTGCCGCCCGGACGGTTGCGGTGCACGGACACCGCCTCCGGGGCGATGATCGCAAGGGCGCGCTCTCCCGCGGGCAGTGCCTCGGCGACGACCAGCCGGCCCCCGGCCGTGAGCGCGAGGCCGTCGGCCGAGGCGGTGCCCGGCCAGGCGTTGCGGCCCAGCATCCGGGCGACCCACGGGGAGCGCGGATGCCGGGTCACCTCGGAGGGCGGTGCGTCTTGCAGGGTCTGCCCGTCGGCCAGTACGAGGACCCGGTCGGCCAACGACACCGCCTCGACGGGGTCGTGCGTGACGATCAGGCAGACCCCGCCGAAGCCTGCCAGGTGCGTGCGCAGGATGTGCCGGACGTTCGCCCGGGTCGTCTGGTCGAGGGCGGCGAGCGGCTCGTCCAGCAGGAGCAGCCGCGGCCGGGCCGCGAGCGCCCGGGCGAGGGCGACGCGCTGGGCCTGTCCGCCGGACAACTGCGCGGGCCTGCGGTGGGCGAGGTGCCCGACGCCCAGCCGGTCCAGCCAGGCCTGCGCGTCGTGCCGGGCGCGGGCGCGCGGCACCCGCCGGGCGCGCAGTCCGTACGCGGTGTTGGCCAGGGCGCTCAGGTGCGGGAAGAGCGCGCCGTCCTGCGGGACCCAGGCGACCTGCCGTTCGTGTGGGGGCAGTGCGGTGACGTCGGTGTCGCCGAGCCTGAGTTCGGCGTGGGAGCGCGGGGTGAGGCCGAGCAGGGCGCGCAGCAGGGTGGTCTTGCCCGCGCCGTTCTCGCCGACGACCGCGATGGTGGTGCCCGGCTCCGCGTCGAGGCTGAGCCGGTTGAAGCCGGTGACGGTGGCGTGCAGGGGCCAGTGGCCGGCGCCGCCGGGCCGGTCCGTGTCGGCGGGTCCGTCGGTGTCGCGGGTCCCGCCCGTGCCGTCGGTCCGACCCCGCCGGCCGGGCCCGCTCGCCCCGCCCGGCCCATGCGCCCTGCCCGTCCCATGCGCCTCGCCCGTACCCTTCGCGTCGGCGGTTCCGATCGGTCCGGGGGCCTCCTCGGCCGGCTTCGGCGCCTCGGCTGACGTCGGGGCGGCCGGGGTGCCCGTCCAGCGGCCGCGCAGGGCGATGAGCACGGCCATGGCGATGGCGAGGAGCAGCAGCGAGACGGAGGTGGCCGCTTCGGGCTGGTCCTGGAGCAGCAGGTACACCTGGAGCGGCAGGGTCTGGGTGCTGCCCGGCAGGTTCCCGGCGAAGGTGATGGTCGCGCCGAACTCGCCCAGCGCGCGGGCCCAGGTGAGCGCGGCGCCCGCGATGAGGCCGGGTGCCACCATGGGCAGGGTCACGGTGAAGAACACCCGGACCGGCGAGGCCCCGAGCGAGGCCGCGGTCTCCTCGTAGCTCTGCTTCAGGCCGCCGAGCGCGCCTTCGAGGCTGATGACCAGGAACGGCATGGCCACGAAGGTGGCGGCGACGACGGCGCCCGAGGTGTGAAAGGGCAGGGTGATTCCGAAGCCCTCCTCCAGCCAGGGCCCGAGGAGTCCGCGCCGGCCGAAGCCCAGCAACAGGGCCACGCCCCCGACGGTCGGCGGCAGCACCATCGGCAGCAGGACGAGCGAGCGGACGAGCGCCTTGCCCCGGAACTCGACGCGCGCCAGCAGCCAGGCGAGCGGCACACCGAGGACGAGCGAGAGTCCGAGCGCCCAGAGGGACACGACGAGCGAGAGCTGCAGCGCCTCCACCACACCCGGGCTGGTGAGGTGCGTGGCGAGGTCGCCCCACGGGGTGCGGGTCAGGATGCCGACGAGGGGCAGCAGCAGGAACGCGACCGCGAGCAGTGCGGGCAGTGCCAGGGTCACGGGGGGCCGGGTGCGGCTGCGGAGTCTGCTCATCGGGGTTCCTGGCTGGGGGACGGCGGCGTGTGAAGCGTACGGCGGCCGCCGTCGCGAGCGGGACACGTACGGCGGGCGGCGGGGCCCCGACGGGAGCCGGACGCGCCGAGGGGGGCCGCCCGCTCCCCCCCGGGCCGGGCAGTCCCCCTCGCCATCCGCGCTCGGGGCGTGACTACGCCTTCTGGAAGCCCGCGTCCTGGAGGATCTTCTGCGCTTCCGGACCGGTCAGCCACGCCACGAACGCCGCCGCGGCCTCGGCGTTCTCGGACTGCTTCAGCGAGGCGGCGGGGTAGGAGGCCACCGCGTTCTGGTCGTCCGGGATGTCCACGGCCACGACCTTGTCGCCGGACTTGGCGGAGTCGGTCTTGTAGACGAGGCCGGCGTCGGCCTCGCCCAGCTCGACCTTGCTCAGCACGGCGCGCACGTTGGGCTCCTGGGAGACCGGCTTCACGGGGACGCCCTGCCGGTCCAGGATCTCCTTGCTGTAGCGACCCACCGGGACCTGGGGCGCGGCGAGCACGACCTTGATCTTGGAGTCGGCGAGGTCCTTCAGGTCGTCGATCTTGAACGGGTTGCCCTTGCCGGCGGCGATGACCAGACGGTTCTTCGCGATGACGCTAGGGGTGTTCACCTCGGCCGTCAGCCCGTCCATCGTCCTGGTGTCGGCGGTGACCAGCGCATCGGCCGGGGCGCCCTGCTTGACCTGCGCCGCGAGCTCCTGCGAGCCGGCGAAGGAGAAGGTGACCTTCGTACCGGGGTGGGACTTCTCGTACGCGGCGCCCGCCGTCGTGAAGACGTCGGTGAGGGAGGACGCGGCGAGGACGGTGAGCTTCGCCGCCTTCACCCCGCCGGAGGCCGGGGCCGGGCTCGGCGCACCGGCGGGGGAGTCGGCGGCGGGCTTCGCCCCGCCGTTGCCGCAGGCGGCCAGCGGGACGAGCAGGGTGGCGGTCAGTACGGCGGTCGCGGCGCGGCGGCCGGTCAGGGTGGCGGACACGGGCTGGTGCTCCTCGGTCGGGTCGGCGGCCGGCGGGGAGCCGGTGCCGCGCGGGGTGACCCGCGCCGGTGACGGCGGAGCGGGCGGATACGTGGGTGGTGCTGAGCGGTGGTGTCGGGGCGGGCGGTGGTCCGGAGCCCCGGATCGCGCGCGGCCTCGGACGGACAAAACCGGACGGGCGCCGCCGGTGGGGCGCCGCCGGTCGGGGCGTGCCGGCGTCCGGTGCGGTCGATGTGCACCCTGGTGGACTTCACGCGGGCGGTGGCCCGCATGCCGACCTCCAGCGGCCCGCGGTGTCCGGGCTGGCGCCCGGCAGACGTGCCGCCCGTCCGATGGAGGAGAGCTGCATGTGCGACACGGTAGGGGCAGCCATCCCGCATGTGCAATTCTTTTGGGTGGATGCACATGGCAAATGCGATGCTGCTTGGCGCATCCGCCAAAAGGCGTTCCTCCCTCCTCCGTCCGCCGCGGCACTAGAGTCGGGTCATGGCTGAAGAGGTGGCGGCGACGGGCACGGTGCGGGTCGACGCGTGGATCTGGTCCGTACGCCTGACGAAAACCCGCTCGACCGCGGCGACCGCCTGCCGGGCGGGCCACGTCAAGGTCAACGGCGAGCGCGCCAAGCCGGCGCAGGCGGTCCGCGCCGGCGACGAGGTGCGGCTCTTCCATGCGGGCCGCGAACGGATCGTCGTGGTCCGGCGGCCCGTGTCCAAGCGTGTGGGTCCCCCGGTCGCGGCCGAGTGCTTCATCGACAACAGCCCGCCGCCGCCGACGCCCGTCGAGGCCGCCGTGGTCGGCATCCGCGACCGCGGCGCGGGCCGGCCGACCAAGCGCGAGCGCCGCGAGATCGAATCCCTGCGCGGCCGCTGACACCTCCGCCCTGCCCCCGCGGCGCCCTCCGCCCCGCCCCTTCCCGACCCGACCCGCCCCGCTCCCCCTGCCACGCCCCGCTGTCCGCGGAGCGCGGGGGAGGGGGGCGCATGTATTCGTGCACGTGTTCGGTTGGCGGGGTTAGGCTGGAGTCATGCACGCAGTCCGGGGCCTCCAGGGCTCCCTCTTCGACCAGGGCGACGAGATCCTGCTCGGGCCGCTCGCCGGCGTCCGGCGGACCGCGCTCGGCGCCGGGGCCTGGGTGGACCACCTGCCGGGCTGGCTGACCGGCGCGGACGAGCTCTTCGAGCGCCTGGCCGCCGATGTGCCCTGGCGGGCCGAGAGCCGGCAGATGTACGAACGGGAGGTCGAGGTGCCCCGGCTGCTCGCCTTCTACGGGGACGGCGACGCCCTGCCGCACCCCGCGCTGGTCGAGGCCCGCGAGGCGCTCACCCGCCACTACGCGGTGGAGCTCGGCGAGCCCTTCACCACCGCCGGGCTGTGCCTCTACCGCGACGGCCGGGACAGCGTGGCCTGGCACGGCGACCGGACCGGTCGCTCCTCGACCGAGGACACCATGGTCGCAATCGTCTCCGTCGGCGACCCGCGCGACCTCGTCCTGCGCTCCCGCGACGGCGGTCCCACCCTGCTGCGGCTGCCCCTCGGGCACGGTGACCTCGTCGTCATGGGCGGTTCCTGCCAGCGGACCATGGAGCATGCGGTGCCCAAGTCGGCGAAGGCCGTGGGGCCCAGGATCAGCGTCCAGTTCCGCACCCGCGGCGTCCGCTGACCCCTCCTCGGCCGAGGCCCTGCCCGCGATTCCGCGTCGCCAGTGACCGCCGTCGGCCCATGAGCCGCTCGTGCCCCTCCGGGGGCCTGTGCAGCGTCAGTGCCGGATCCGGTTTCACCTGTTCGGCTGAACGGCCAATCCGCCGGGCCTCCGGCGCCGAAGACCAGACGTGAGGATCAACCGCAGCACCATCGAGCAGGCCGCCCCGGCGGCGCTGCGCGGTCTGCTGGCGGGTGGTGCGGCGCTGCCGTACGCACTGATCGGGCGCCTGGCCGCCGTACCGGGCGGTCAGGGCGCGACAGCCGGTATCGGGACCGGCTGGAACCGCCGGGGTGTCTCCGTCGCGGCCGGGGCCTCTGCGCCGGCCGCGCCCGCGACGGGGCCCCCGGCCGGCAGCCCGGCGCACCCGGCGGCCCGTGTCCCGGCGATGTGCGGAGCCCCGGCGTGCGTCCCCCCGATCCGCTCCGGCGGTGGCGGGCCCGCGGGACCGCGGTCCCGGCGGGCGACCGCATCGACACCGGCCACGGCCGCCGCCGGCCGGACCTGACTCCTCGCCCTTGGCCATACCCGATGTAGCAAGCAACTTCTGAGGAGCACCACCGTGATGAACACCCTTCACTTCCGCCGTACCGCCGTGGCCGTCGCAGCGGCCGCCGTCCTCCCCTTCTCCCTCGCCGCCTGTTCGGACTCCGGCACGGAGTCCAGCTCGGGCAGCACCGCCTCGCAGGAGGCGACCCCGTCCGCGGCCGAGTCCATGCCCGCCATGGCGGCGGACAAGCCCTTCGGGCCGGCCTGTGCGGGCGTCCCGGCCGACGGGGCCGGCTCGTTCGACGGGATGGCCCAGGACCCGGTCGCCACGGCGGCCTCGAACAACCCGGCCCTGTCCACCCTGGTCGCGGCCGTCAAGCAGGCCGGCCTGGTCGACACCCTCAACAACGCCGAGGACATCACGGTGTTCGCGCCGACCAACGAGGCGTTCGCGAAGATCCCCAAGGTCGACCTGGACAAGGTCCTCGCCGACAAGGCCACCCTGACGAAGATCCTCACCTACCACGTCGTGGGCCAGAAGCTGACTCCGAAGCAGCTGGAGAACGGCTCCTTCGAAACCTTGGAGAAGAGCACCCTGACGACTGCCGGCTCGGGCGAGTCCTTCAAGGTCAACGGCACGTCCAACGTGGTCTGCGGCAACGTCAAGACCGCCAATGCCCAGGTGTACATCGTCGACACCGTCCTGATGCCCAAGTAGTACCGGCGCGCGCAGGGCGCGCGGGGAACCGAAGGAGCGAGTGCCGTGTCGGCCCCGGGTTCCGGGGTCGACGCCGCGCTGTCCGCGCGCGGTGTAGGCCCGGCGGTGCATCCGGTCAGGCCGTGCCGGAGTCCTTCACCCCGCGCGGCAGTTGGCCGGCGGCCGCGTGCAGGGAGCGCAGGGCCAGCAGTAGGACCCCGATGTCGTCCAGGTACACCGGGTCGGGGATCAGGTCCACGGGCGAGACGGTGTACGCCACCGCGACCCAGAACAGCGCCTTGTCGCGCAGCGGGATCCCGGCGTCGAGCAGCAGCCGCCGCGCGGCGAAGACCCGTACGAGGAGCACGGCCGCGGTGATCGCCAGCACGACGGCCACGACCACGGCGAGAGTGAGCCAGCCCTTTCCATCCATGGCGCGCCTATACCCCGATACCGAGGTGCTCTACCGGGGTGACGCCGGGGCGGCCCGCCCGCCTCATCCGGCCCGCCCGCGCAGCCTGCGGCCGACCTCGCCGAGCCCCTCCGCAATCGCGTCGAGCTGCTCCGGGGTCAGTACGTCGACGAGGATCTCCCGGACCGTGGCCACGTGCCCGGGCGCGGCCTCGTCCAGCCGGTCGCGGCCGGCGTCGGTGAGGACGGCGAACACGCCGCGCACGTCGGACGGGCAGCTGCGGCGCCGGACCAGACCGGCCTTCTCCATCTGGGTGACCTGGTAGGTGAGTCCGCTCTTGGAGTTGATCAGACCGTTGGCGAGTTCGGTCATGCGCAGCTCGCCCCCGGGGGCGGCGGCGAGCCGTACGAGGATCTCGTACTGCGGGTGCGACAGCCCCGAGTCGTCCTTGAGCTGCTGGTCGAGGCGCCGGTTCACCAGGGCCGAAGCGGCCAGGAAGCCGTTCCATGCCCGCATCTCGCGGTCGTCCAGCCATCTCGTCCCAGCCGTGTCAGCCATGGGTGCAGCCTACACAGGTTGTTCGAATTTGAATCAATGGCTAGGGTCGGCATCCGGTGGTTCGAATGTGAACAACTGTGCCACCGTGCTCCCTGCCCCCAGCGGGCCGCCCGACCGGAAGGATTCCCCCATGACCAGCCCCTCCGTCGCCACGACGAAGCCGCAGGCCGCCGCACCGGCCGAAACCTCCACCCCGCCCGCCCTCTCAACCCCCGCCCATGACGTCGGCCTGCTGCTCCTGCGCGTGGTCCTCGGCCTGACCATGGCGGCCCACGGCACGCAGAAGCTCTTCGGCTGGTTCGGGGGCGGCGGCATCAGCGGCACCGGCTCGTTCTTCACCGCCAGCGGATACCCGGCCGGCGACGCCATGGCCGTGCTCGCCGGCCTGACCGAGACCCTGGGCGGCCTCGGCCTCGCCGTCGGCCTGCTGACCCCGCTCGCCGGGGCCGCCGTCGTCGGCACCATGATCAACGCCATCGCCGTCCACGGCGTCGGCTCCTTCTTCGCCCCCGAGGGCATCGAGTACGTACTGCTGCTCACCGCCGGCGCGGCCGCCCTCGCCCTCACCGGTCCCGGCCGGTACGCCGTCGACCGCTTCCTGCCCGTGCTGCGGTCCCACCGCCTGGCCCACGGCGCCCTCGCCGTTGCCGTCGGCGTCATCATCGGCGGAGTCCTGCTGCTCGTACGGAACTAGGTACGGAACCAGGTACGGAGCCGGGTACGGAACCAGCGTGCACGAGGGTGTCCGGGGCCTGCTCTGATTGGCCCCGGGCTTTCGCGGGAAGATCGCACAAATGACACAACCCATCGAAGACTACGCACTCATCGGCGACCTGATGACCAGTGGGCTCGTCGGCCGCGACGGGTCGATCGACTGGCTGTGCCTGCCGCGCTTCGACTCGGCGGCCTGCTTCGCCAAGCTCCTCGGCGAAGAGGAGAACGGCCACTGGCGCATCGCCCCCGCCGGCGCCGCGCCCGGCGAACGCTGCACCCGGCGGGCCTACGTGGACGACACCCTGGTCCTGGAGTCGTACTGGGAGACCGCGGACGGCACCGTCAAGGTCATCGACTTCATGCCGCAGCGCGACACCGCGCCCGACGTGGTCCGGATCGTCGAGGGAGTCTCCGGCGAGGTCGCCGTGCACAGCACCCTGCGCCTGCGGTTCGACTACGGACACGTCGTCCCCTGGGTCCGGCGCAGCGACGGCCTCCGCGTCGCCGTCGCCGGACCCGACTCCGCCTGGTTCCGCAGCGAACCCCCCGTGCGCACCTGGGGCGAAGAGAACAGCACCCGCTCCGAGTTCACCGTCGCGGCCGGCGAGCGCGTCGCCTTCGTGCTCACCTGGCACCCCTCGCACGAACCGCGACCGGTCCCGATCGAACCGTACGAAGCCCTGGAGACCAGCCTCGCCGACTGGCGCCAATGGGCCTCGCAGTGCACCTACGAAGGCCCGTACCGGCAGTCGGTCATCCGCTCCCTGATCACCCTCAAGGCCCTCACCTACGCCCCCACCGGCGGCATCGCCGCCGCGGCCACCACCTCCCTCCCCGAGGAACTGGGCGGCGTCCGCAACTGGGACTACCGCTACTGCTGGCTGCGCGACTCCACCCTCACCCTCGGGTCGCTGCTCGCCACCGGTTTCCTCGACGAGGCCCGCGCCTGGCGGGTCTGGCTGCTGCGCGCCGTCGCGGGCGAACCGGCCGACCTCCAGATCATGTACGGGATCGCGGGCGAGCGCCGCATCCCCGAGACCGACCTGCCCTGGCTGAGCGGATACGCCTCCTCCGCGCCCGTCCGCGTCGGCAACGCAGCGGTCGACCAGCTCCAGCTCGACGTGTACGGCGAGGTCATCGACTCGCTGTACCTGGCCCGGTCCACCGGGCTGGCCGCCGAGGAGCACGCCTGGAGGATCCAGCTCGCCCTGCTCGACTTCCTGGAGCGCAACTGGCGCCGGCCCGACGAGGGCCTGTGGGAGGTGCGGGGACCGCGCCGCCACTTCGTGCACTCCAAGGTGATGGCGTGGGTGGCCGCCGACCGCGCCGTGCGCACCCTGGAGGACGACCCGTCGCTCCCCGGGGACATCGAGCGCTGGCGGGCCATAAGGGACGAGGTCCACCGCGACGTCTGCGAGAACGGCTACGACCCCGAGCGCAAGACCTTCACCCAGTACTACGGCTCCCGCGAGCTCGACGCCGCCACCCTGCTCATCCCGCGCGTCGGCTTCCTGCCGCCCGACGACCCGCGGGTCGTCGGCACCGTCGAGGCCGTCCAGGCCGAGCTCGGCCGCAGCGGACTGGTCCGCCGCTACAGCACCGAGGGCCCCTCCGTCGACGGACTGCCCGGCGACGAAGGGGCCTTCCTGGCCTGCTCGTTCTGGCTGGCCGACGCCCTGCACATGATCGGCCGGGACAAGGAGGCCCGTGCCCTCTTCGACCGGCTGCTGGCCGTGTGCAACGACGTCGGCCTGCTCGCCGAGGAGTACGACCCCGTCGCCGGGCGCCAACTCGGCAACTTCCCACAGGCGTTCAGCCACGTCGGCCTGGTCAACACCGCGCTCACCCTGAGCCGGGGCGAGGCCGTGGTGGACACGCCGTAGCCCCGGGTGCCGGTGACGACAACAGGAGTGCGACAGGAGGCGCCGGTGAACGCACCTGCGCTGCGCCGGATGCGGGGACGCGCTCCAGGACGCCGCCCGCGAAGACGTCGTACAGCGGCAGCGACTCCAGGTGGACGTATCCGATGTGGCAGTCGCAGAGCGCGCGCGGGCAGGCCCGCGGGCGCAGCGCGGCGCGGTAGGAGCCGTCGTACAGGTTGCCCAGCTCGGCCTTGACGAAGTGGCAGCGGCGGACCGTGCCGTCGCCGTCCACCGAGATCACCGACTCGCCCGTCCGGCAGGGCAGCCCCGCCGAGAGGTGGGGATGGCGGCTGTACGGGAAGAGCGGGTCCAGGGCGGTCCACAGGGCGGCCTCGGGGTCCGTGTAGGTGTGGCCGTCCGCGGCGTTCACCCACAGGTACACCTCCGGCGGCAGCGCCGCCCGCAGCCGCCTGGCCTCCGCCAGGTGCTCCGGGAGCCCGACGACGCCCACGCTGAAGCGGACGCCGCCGTCCGCGAGCTCCCGGCACCGGGCGAGGAAGCGCGCGTACGGCGTCTGCCCCGGGTGGTACGTGCACCAGAGCGCGAGCGTGCCGGGATCGGCCTCGGCGGTCCACCCGGTGCGGCAGCTCAGGTTCGTCTGGATGGCGACCCGCCGGACGTGCGGCAGGTGCGACAGCTCCACCAGCGTGCGCCGGTACCAGGACCGGGTCAGGCCCTCGCCCCACGGCGTGAACAGCACCGACAGCCGGTCCGCGGTGTTCCCGGCGGCCCAGGCGGCGAAGCGTTCCAGCGCCGCCCGGTCCGCGGTGAGCTGCGCCCGGCTGTCCCGCCGCTTGGCGAAGGGACAGTAGGGGCAGTCGTAGTCGCAGGAGGCCAGGGGGCCCCGGTACAGGACGGTGAGGTCCCGGTCGCCGCTCACTTGCGCTCGTACGCGGCCATCGCGGCCCGTACCTCCGCCGAGAACAGCGCCGGGCCCACCGCGTCCGAGTGGGCCAGTCCCTCCGGGGTGAGCCGGAGCAGGTCCGCCCCGTCGTCGAGCCAGCCGCGGGCCGCGAACGCCGCCAGCTCCGCCGGGAAGTCCTCCCACGGGCCGCCGCCGAACCGCTCCCGGTACTCCGCCACCGGCATGCCCGCCGCCTGGAGGAGGGACTGCAGCAGGTGCCTGCGCCGGGCCTCGCCCGCGTCGATCCACCGGCCGTGGTCCGCCCGCGCGAAGTCCGCCCCGGGCCGGGCCACGTAGGCGTCGACGATCGTGCGTATCTCCCGCATGTCCACCGCGTAGTCGAAGGAGTAGTGCAGCTCCGAGGTGTAGGAGCGGGCCCCGCACCCCAGCCCCACCATGCCGTCCGTCTGGCACGCGTGGTCGTCGGCGCCCTCCGACGGGGCGTCCGGGCGGCGGAACATGCGCATCGACACCTGCTCGTACCCGGCGGCCAGCAGATGGTCGCGGCCGGCCCGGTACAGCCGCAGCCGCTGCTCGTCCCAGGCGGCGCGGGGCTCCTCCGGCCGGCGGCCCAGACCCGTCAGGGGCCGCACGTACAGCGGGTACAGGTACAGCTCCTCCGGGCGCCAGGCCAGGGCGGCGTCGAGCGAATACCGCCAACTGTCCTCGGTCTGCCCGTCGATTCCGTAGATCAGGTCGATGTTCAGCACCGGGATGCCCGCGTCCCGGACCCGTGACAGCGCCGCCTCGACGTCGGCGCGCTTCTGCGGCCGGACCGCCGTGCGCGCCTCCTCGGGCACGAAGCTCTGCACGCCCAGGCTCAGCCGCGTCGCACCCCGGTCGGCGAGGACCGCGAGCCGGTCCGCCGTCGCCGTGGACGGAGAGGCCTCCACCGACAGCGGGACCGACCGGAGGTCGGCGCCCGCGCTCTTCTCCGCGATGTCGCAGAGCCGTTCCAGCTCGGAGGCGGTCAGGAAGGTCGGTGTTCCGCCCCCGAAGGCGGCCGTCGCGAAGCGCACCGGCCCTCCGCCCGTACCGTCGAGGGCCTCGCGGACCGCGTCCGCCTGCCGTTCCAGCGCGTCGAGGTAGGCGCCGGTCAGCCCTTGCGGCGCGCCGATCCGCGTGAAGAGGTTGCAGAATCCGCAGCGCACCTCGCAGAACGGGACGTGCACGTAGAGCGAGAGGGCGTGCTTGGGCTGGTCCGCCCAGAGCCGGCGCAGCTCCGGCCGTCCGGGCAGCGGCCGGTAGGCCGTCTTGTGCGGATAGGCGTACACGTAACTCTCGTACGGGGTGACCGTGCTGCTCGTCTCCGCGGTCGTCGTCGCCGTCATCACAGGGTCGTCTCCTTCGGTACCGGCGGCGCCGGCACGGCCGGCCGCTCCGGCGGTCGCGGGGGGCGCGGGGAGTGCGCCGGTTCGAGGAAGAACTGCGCGTAGGGGACCGTCCAGACCGCCTCGTGCGCGAGGCGGTGCCCCGTGTACCCGCCGTCCCCGTACGTCGTCCCGTGGTCGGAGCAGACGATCGCGAAGCAGCGGCGCCGCGAGCGCATCGCGTCGAAGAGACGGCCGATGTGGCGGTCCACGTACTCCAGCGCGGCGGCGTGCGACTCCCAGGAGTCCCCGGCCGCCGCCGTCGCGCCGTCCAGGTGGAACCAGTTGGGCTGGTGCATCGCCGACACGTTGAGGAAGAGGAACAGCCGCCGGTCCTGCGGGAGCGCGGCCACCACCTCCTCGGCACGGGCCACCTGCGCCTCGAAGGACACCGGCGACGCCACCCCGAACTCGGCTTCCCAATGGCTCTCCTGGAACATCCCAGGCAGTACGGATCCCAGGGCGCCGCGCCGGTTGAAGAAGCCGACGCCGCCCACGCACACCGTCCGGTACCCCGCCCCGGCCAGCCCCGACACCAGGTCCGGGGTGTCGAAGACCCACGTCGGGCCGGCGGTGCTCTCGCTGCCCGCGAACCGTGCGGCGAACAGCCGCGGATGCGGGCCGGGCGAGGCCGGTGTCGGCAGGAACCCGGCGAACATGGCCTGGTGGGAGGCGTAGGTGAAGCTGCCCGGCGCGTGCCGGCGCTCCCAGGTGCCGCCGGGCAGGTGCGCGGCGAGGTGCGGGATGCGGCCCTCGGCGGCCAGCCGTACGGCGACGTCGTGGCGCAGGGTGTCGAGGGTGACGAGCAGCAGGTCGTCACGGCCGACGACCTCGTTCATGTCAGGGGCGGGCGGCGAGGGGTGCATGGTGGTCCTGTCGTGCGGATGCGTGTACGGCGGCCAGTTGGGCCGCATAGGTGTCGAGACCCGCTGCGGGCGAGCCGGGGAGCCCGGTGAGTCCGGGCAGCAGGTCGCCGAAGGCGTTGACCTCGCCGACGGCGAACCGCCGCCAGCCGGTGGCGGGCAGCAGGTCCACGCCCACGCACAGGGTGGCGGGGAAGACGGCGGCGGCGCGCTCGCAGACGCCGAGGGCGTCGTGTTCCCAGCTCCCGCCCGCCGCCGTCACGGCGGCGACGGCGGCGCCGAGGTCACCGCGCGCACCGCCGAGGTGCAGGTTGGTCATCGGCCCGCGGGCGGTGCGGACCACGGCGTGCGTGGCCCGGCCCGCGACGACCACGACCCGCAGATCGGCGGACCGGCCCCCCTGTGAGGCCTTCGGCAGCCAGCGCTCCACGTGCAGGCCGTCCGGGGCGAGTGCGTCCACGACGGCGCCGATCACGCGCTCGTCCTCGTACCGGCGCACGCGCAGGGAGTTGTACAGGGCGCCGCCGGGGGACAGCTCCACCGAGGTGGTCGCCCGGACGCGGCCGCCCGCACCCGATTCCAGGGCCAGGACGCCGGAGGCCGACGATCCGTGCGCCGGCTTGACGAACGTCCGGCGCAGGCCCGGCCGCGCCAGCAGCTCCCGCACGTCCGGCCAGCCGCGTACGGGCGCCGCGCCGGGTCCGGAGGTCGGCGAGGGCGGGACGGGGATTCCGGACCGGTCCAGGGCGTGGTGGCACAGCCGCTTGTCGAAGAGCACGCGGAGGTCGGCCGGGGCCGTGAGCAGCCGGCCGCCGGCCGCGGCCACCGCGGCGGCCACCACCTCGACGGCCTCGGTGAACCCGCGGTACCAGCGGGCCGTCCCCTCCACCCGGGTGGGGTCGGACACCCCGCGCAGCAGCCGCTCGACGTCCGGGTCCCCGCCCGGCGAGTCGATCCGCACGGTCTCGCCCGGGTGGAACCGGGCGGCGCCGTCCAGCACCGTCCGCCACGCCACGACCCGGGCCGGGGGGAGGCCGCGGGCGCGCACGGCGTCCTGGAAGTGCGCCACGCGGCGGCCCGCCGGATCGCCGACGACCGCGAGCGGGACAGCCGTCACTCCGCCACCGCGGTGTAGCGGTCCTCGCGCGCGGAGCCGTCGGTGTTGGCGTCCGAGAGGTCCACCTCCACCCCGTACGGCGCGAGCGCCGCGACGAGCCGCTCCCGGAACGGGACGCTGATGAAGTGGTGGTGCAGGTCGAGCTTCTCCAGGTGGGTGAGGGGCTGGCCCTCCAGCAGGGCGGCCACCCCCTCGTCGCCGAGCGTCCCCATGGACAGGTCCAGCACCTTCAGCCGGGCCACGACGGGCGCACCGGCCAGCGCCGCGGCGATCTCGCTCTGTATCTCGCTGTTGCGCAGGGCCAGGCGGCGCAGCGCGGGCAACCGGGCACCGCTCAGGAAGGGCTCCAGGTCGGAGACGTCCGCGTCCGCCCCGTACCAGGACGTGCCCAGCCAGAGGTCGAGGTCGGTCAGTGCGGGCAGTTCGCACCCGGCAACCGCGCGCACCACCGCGCGGGGCAGCCCGCCCGCCTCGATGCGCAGGACCCGCAGGGACCGGTGCTCGACCGGCCGGAGCACCAGCCCCTCGCCCCCGCGCACGCCGAACTCCTCCAGCGCGGGATAGGCGTCGAGCAGCGGGGTGACGTCCGACTGGTGGAGCCAGGAGATCTCGCACTCCTCGTAGGTGACGTCGCCGATGAACAGCGCGCGCAGTGCCGGAAAGGCGCCGGCCGCCTTCACCAGTGCCTCGACGACCTCGGTGTTCGGGGTGTCGTACGCCTCGGCCCACCCGCCGACGATCAGGGCGCGGACCGCCCGGGTGTCCACGGCCTCCACGAACCGGGCGAACACCTCGGGCCACTCCTCGTCGCCGTCGTACACGTCGGCGGAGACCCGCCAGGCCACGGATCCGGCGGCGGGCAGCGCCGGGCCGGCGTCCGGACCGGCCTCGGGGCCGGTGTCCGGGCCGGGGAAGTCGAAGGCCGGCAGGCCGCCCAGTTCGCTCAGGTGGTTCCCGATGGTCATGTGCGGTGCTCCTGGTGATCACGGTGACGGTGAGGGCGCGACGTGGCCGGTTTCGACGGTGCGACACCAGTTCTACCAAGCCGCGGTGACAGTCCGGGCCGCGGAGGGCTGCGGGGGCGGCACGCCGGTCGCCGCGACCGGTTGTCAGACCCGGCGCCTAGTGTCGTACCGAGTCCGGCCCGAGGGGGCCGGCGGGGAGGGGAATGCCATGTACCGGCAGGGGGACGTGCTGATCGTGCCCGTCGCGGAAGGGGCCGTCCCGGCCCACGCCGTGGAGGCCGCGGGCGAGGAGCGGGACGCGCGGGGGCGGCTCGTGCTCGCCCTCGGCGAGGTCACCGGACACGCGCACGCCGTACCGGGACCGGGCCGGCTGGTCAGGGAGGGCGGGCCGTTCGGGCCGATGCTGCTGCACCTGCCGCAGGGCGGCCGGGTGGTGCACGAGGAACACGCGGTGATCCCGCTGCCCAAGGGCTGGTTCAGGGTCGTCCGGCAGCGCGAGTACGTGCCGGGCTCCGTCCGCGTCGTCGCCGACTGAAGGGGAGCGGGACATGACACACGACACGACCGACGGCACCGGGGGGTGGCGCTCCGTCGCCGCGGCCACGGGCGCCGCCGACCGGGCGGCCGCCGAGGCCGGCGTCCGGCTGGCCTACCGGACCGCCGGGCGGCCCGAGCCCGCCCGCGTGCTGTGGGCCGACTCCCCGCGCGCGGCCGTCGCGCTGCTGAGGGACCTGGACGACCGGGGTCCGAGCCTGCGGGAGGAGGTCCGCACCCGTCCGTGGGCGGTGGAACGGGACCGTGCCCACCGGGAGTTGGGCGCCGCCGGGTACGCCGGACTGTGGGCCGCCACCGGCGCCCCGCTGTGGGACGTCACCCGTGCCCTCGCCGACCGTATCCGCGCCGGGGTGACCGAGGAGCTCGGGGAGGACCCGCAGACGCGCCTGCTGCTGCTCGACGCGGTGCTCGGACAGCACGACGCCCCCTGGCTCGCCGCCCTCGGCCACCGGGGCACCGCCCTCGCGGGTCTCGCGGCGGTCGCGCGGAGCGCGGGCTGGTGGTGGCCGTACGAGAACGTCGCCGTCGTGTCCGAACGGCCCGTGGAACTGCACCGGGACGAGGCCGGACGCCTCGACCGCGGGGACGGCCCGGCCCTCGCCTACCCCGACGGGTTCGCACTGCACGCGTGGCGCGGCATGCCGGTCCCTGCGGACTTCCTGGCGGGACTGCCGTCCCTGACGCCCGAGCGCATCCGGGACGAGGAGAACGCCGAACTGCGGCGGGTGATGCTGGAGTTCTACGGATACGACCGCTACCTCGCCCAGTCGGGCGCCGAGCCCGTGCACCGGGACGAGACCGGGGTCCTGTGGCGCATCGCGCTCGACCGGGACGAGGACGTGGCGATGGTCGAGGTGGTCAACTCGACCGCCGAGCCCGACGGCACCTTCCACACCTACTGGCTGCGGGTCCCGCCCACCACCCGCACCGCCCGTGAGGGGGTCGCCTGGACCTTCGGCCTGGGGCCCGAGGCGTACGCCCCCCTCCACCAGACCTGACCGGTCCCGGCCGCGGCGGGAGCGCGGTCAGGGGGTGCGCGAGGCCAGGAGCAGCGCGATGTCGTCCGGCCGGTCGGCCGTGTTGCCCGCCTCGCCGATCAGCCGGTCGGCGGTCTCGGTCAGCGGTGACGGCCGCGCCGCCGCCAGGGACAGCCGCAGCCCCTCCACCCCGGCGTCGATGTCGGTGCCGGGCTTCTCCACCAGCCCGTCCGTGTAGAGGGCGAGCACCGAGCCGGTCGCCAGCCGCATTTCCGTCACCGGGTAGGAGGCCTCGGGGTCGATGCCCAGCACCACCCCGCCCGCCAGCTCGAGCACCTCGGTCCGTCCGTCCGGATGCCGCAGCAGCGGCTGGGGGTGCCCGGCCCGGACCGCGCGGGCGCCGCCCGTCACCGGGTCGAGGAGCACGTAGCAGCAGCTGGCGAACTGGCCGGGGTCCAGGTCGATCAGCAGCTGGTTGGTGCCGCTCATGACCTCCTCGGGCGTGCTGCCGCTGAGCGCGAAGGCCCGTACCGCGCTGCGCAGTTGACCCATGGTCGCGGCCGCCGCCACCCCGTGGCCCTGGACGTCGCCGATGACGAGGGCGAGCAGCCCCGCTCCCGTCTCGATGACGTCGTACCAGTCGCCGCCGACGTCCATGCCCTGGGTGCCGGGCAGGTAGCGGCCCACGGTCTCCACGTGGTCGAGCACCGGCAGCCGGTGCGGCAGCAGGGCCGCCTGCAGTCCGCGGGCGAGCGCCGCCTCGCTGTCGTAGCGCCGGGCCCGCTCCAGGGCCTGCGCGATCAGCCCGGCCAGGGCGGTGAGCACCGTACGCTCCTCCGGGCTGAAGCCGCGGGGCGCGTCGAAGCCGAGGATGCACGAACCGACCGGGCGGCCCGAGGCGATCAGCGGCAGGAAGGCCCGCGCTCCGACGTCGGCGTCCAGCGGAATCCCCGGATAGGCCGCCGCCAGGTGCTGCATCGACTCGAAGAACAACGGGCGGCCCGAGGTCAGGGTCTCCACGCCCGGCAGCCTGGCATCGAGCCCCACTCCGTCGAAACGGGTGAGGAAGCCCGCGGGGAAGCCGGTCTCCCAGGCCAGGTGCAGGTGCCGCTCGTTCAGCAGGTAGATCGCCAGCTGGCGGCCGCCGAAGGCCGGCAGCAGCTCCTCGGTCACCACGGCCGACACCTGGCGGGCCGTGACGGCCTCGGTCAGTGCGATGGCGAGCGCGACGGGCCGGTACAGGGCGGAGGCCCGGTCGGCGGGGGAGCCGAGGCCCGCCCCCGGCCGGACCATCGACGCGGGCGCGTAGGCCGGCTTCTCGGCGGCGCCGATCGTCAGGGTCACCCCGTCCGGTCCGGGGTACAGGCCCACGGACAGCCAGTCCCCGGGCGGGTTCCAGCCGCGCCGGGCCGCGAAGTGCACCGGTTCGGTGGACATGAAGACCGCCCGGAGGTGGTCCTCGTACGCCGGATGCCCGAGCCACGGCAGGGCCTCCCACGCGACCTGCCCCAGTACCTGCGGGGCGCCCCGGCCCAGGAGGTCCTCCGCGGCGGAGTTGACGAAGTCGATCCTGCCCTCCCGGTCCACGGAGATCAGCGCCTGCGGCAGCCGGTCCACGGCCTTGCGGGGCTCCTCGTGCCCGGCCGGAGGAGGGCGGACCGAGACCGGGTCGCCGTCCCACACCACCGGGTCCCCCGCCGCCTCCAAGGCGGCCAGCTCCTGCGCCAGCCGGTCCGCGGCCTCCCGCAGCCGCTCCCGGTCCGCGGCCCCGACGGGCACCCCCGGGGTGGCCGTGCGCAGGGCCAGCAGGACGCCGAACCGTCGTCCGTCCGCGGTCACCGGCTCGTACAGCGAGGCGAAGGGGAAGGGCAGCCCGGCCATCAGCTGGGGGAAGCGGCGCATGGCCGAGTCCGCGTCGGCCAGGTGGACGGCCTGCCCCGAGCGGTACGCCTCGGCCACCGGGTACGGGCGGTTCACGTGCATCCGCCACCACGGCCGGAACAGCGGGCCGGGGAGGCCGGTGAGGACGGCCATGCGCAGCAGTCCCTCCGTGCCCGAGCGCAGGTAGACGCCCCCCGCGTACCCGCCGACGGCCGCCACCGCGTCGAAGGCGGCCCGGGCGAGGGCCCGGGCGGTGCCGTCGTGGTCGGGGGCGGGGCGGGGGCCACGGCCCGGGCCGGGGCCGCGGCCGGGATCGTCCGGTCTCGCCGTCACACCGCCAGGATGCGCCCTCGACGGCGTCGGCCGCACCCCGGCGCCGAGGCGGCCCCCGGTCGACCGCCCGGGATAGGCCGACCGCTTCCCCGTCCGGGGGACGTACGGGTGCCCGTGCCGCCCCCGCGGGCGCGGCACGGGCACGATACGCACGCGTCCCACCCCCCGGCAGTCCCCGGAAGGCAGAGCATGCGGTTCCAGTACGACACCATCGGCGAGCGCTACGCCGAGTGCACGGCCGCGGCGGCCTACTCGGCCGCCGACACCCACACCCTGCACGGCGCCCTCGACGCCCTCGGCGGGGTGCGCGGCCTCGACACCCTCGACCTGGGCTGTGGATACGGCTACAACACCCGGCTCCTGGCCGGTGGCGGCGCCCGGCGGACCGTCGGCGTGGACCCCTGCGCGGAGCGGATCGCGCGGGCCCGCGCCCACAGGGCGACGAAGGACCGGCCGAACGTCGAGTACCACGTCGCCGACGCCATCGGCCTCCCGGACCTCGGCCCCTTCGACCTGGCCACCGCGGCCTACCCCTTCAACCACGCGACCGACCGCGGAACGCTGCGCGCCGTGCTCCGCTCCGTACGCACCAACCTGCGGCCCGGCGGGCGGCTGCTGGCCATCGTGCCCAACGCGGGCGCGTTCCCGCGCGTGGACTGGTCCCCGTACGGGGTGCGCATCCTGGACCGGGTCCCGGAGGGCGACGCACCCCTGCTGAAGGCGCACTTCCTCACCGACCCGCCGGTGCCCTTCGAGTTCCGCGAGTGGGCGCACGCCGACCTCGCCGTGGCGGCGGTCGAGGCGGGCTTCACCACCGTCGGGTGGCAGCCCAACCGGACGCCGCCCCCCGACTCCGTGCGCGACGAGGCCTACTGGACGGCGTACCGCGCCTGGCCGATCAGCTCGCTGATGACCTGCACGGCCTGAGGGGGCCCGCGGATGTCGGGGCACGCCCGGACGCCGTCATTCCGGACGCCGTCATCCCGGACGCCGCAGGCCGAGCCGTGCGGCCCGGCCCGCGCTCCGCTCGCGGGCGCCCCGACGCCGTCACCCGTCCGCCGCCGCCCGGGCCGCGCGGACCAGCTCGACGATCCGATCGCGCGCCACCCGGCCCTCCGGCAGCGGCAGCAGCGGGTACCCGTGCGGCATCCCCGCCTCTTCGTGGACCTCCACCCCGGTCCCGGCCGCCCGGGCCCGGCGCAGCAGCTCCCGGCTGTCGGTCACCAGCAGGTCCCGCGTCCCGGTGAACACCGTGATCGGCGCCAGCCCCGCGAGCGTCCCGTACAACGGGCTCACCAGGGGGTCCTCGGCGGCGAGGGTCCCGGCGTACAGCCGCCCGGCCTCCCGCAGGCCCGCACGGGCCAGCAGCGGATCGACCGCCTCGATCGCCGCCTGGTCCGGATGGCTCACGGTCAGGTCCAGCCAGGGGGACACCAGCACGATCCGGGAGGGCTGCGCCCCGGTGCGTGCGCGCAGCCGCTGGGCGGCGGCCAGTGCCGACCCCGCCCCCGAGGAATCCCCGATGAGCACCGTCCCGCCCGCGGCGCCCCCGCTCGCGATCAGACCGGCGAGCAGATCGGCGGCGACCGGCACGGTCCGGTCGGCGCTCCCGCGCGGAGCGAGGGCGTACGCCGGTACGACGACCCGGGCGCGGGCCTGCGTGACCAGCGTCCGGACCAGCGCCCAATGCGCTCGGCGCAGTCCGTCCACGTGGCCGCCGCCGTGCACGTACAGCACGCGGGCGTCCGGCTCGGCCCCGTGCGGGCACACGTCGTACACCGGCCAGGCCCCGACGAAGGTCCGCGACACCTCCGCGATCCGGCCCAGCGAGCGGGGCGGCAGATGCGAGGCGGGCCGCCGGGCGGACTCCGCCACCCGGGCGAGCACGGCCTCCGCGCTCGCGTACCGTCTTCGCCGCCCCACCGCGGTCAGCGCCGCCGAAAACGCCCTGCTGCGCAGACTCGGCACGCCCCCCACCTCCCTCTTTCCCCCGCGCCCACCCGGCACGGACCCCGGGAGGAGCATAGGCGTGAAGCTGCGCTGGAGGCCCGCTTAAGAAAGTCTCGATGGACTGATCACCACGCCGCTCGGCAGATTGGTCCCGTCACCGACGCCACCCGCGCCCCCGCGGCCCCGGCGCCCCCTTCCGCATGCCTGGAGCCACCCCCATGAAGGCACTCGTCAAGCACAAGGCCGAGCCCGGTCTGTGGCTCATGGACGTTCCCGAGCCGGAGTACGGCCCCGGCGACGTGCTGATCAAGGTGCTGCGCACCGGCATCTGCGGAACCGACCTGCACATCCGTGCGTGGGACGGCTGGGCGCAGGGCGCCGTCACGACCCCGCTGGTCCTGGGCCACGAGTTCGTCGGCGAGGTCGCCGCGCTCGGCGCGGACGTCCGGGACATCGAGATCGGCGCCCTCGTCAGCGGCGAGGGGCACCTGGTGTGCGGGAAGTGCCGCAACTGCCTGGCCGGCCGCCGCCACCTGTGCCGCAGCACCGTCGGGCTCGGCGTCGGACGCGACGGCGCCTTCGCCGAGTACGTGGTCCTGCCCGCGCAGAACGTCTGGGTGCACCGGACCGCGGTGGACCTCGACGTCGCGGCGATCTTCGACCCGTTCGGCAACGCCGTGCACACCGCGCTGTCCTTCCCGTTGGTCGGCGAGGACGTGCTGATCACCGGTGCGGGCCCGATCGGGATCATGGCCGCGGCCGTGGCCCGGCACGCGGGCGCGCGCAGCGTGGTCATCACCGACGTCAGCCCCGAGCGGCTGGAGATCGCCCGCAAGGCGGGCGCCACCCTCGCGGTGAACGTCGCGGAGACCTCCATCGCCGATGCGCAGCGCTCCCTCGGCCTGCGCGAGGGCTTCGACATCGGCCTGGAGATGTCCGGCCGCGCCGAGGCCATGCGCGACATGATCGACAACATGACGCACGGCGGCAGGATCGCCATGCTGGGCCTGCCCGCGCAGGAGTTCCCGGTGGACTGGGCGAAGGTGGTCACCTCGATGATCACCATCAAGGGCATCTACGGCCGCGAGATGTTCGAGACCTGGTACGCGATGACGGTGCTGCTGGAGGGCGGGCTGGACCTCAGCCCGGTCATCACCGGCCGCTACTCGCACCGCGACTTCGAGGCCGCCTTCGACGAGGCGTCGACCGCCCGGAGCGGCAAGATCATCCTGGACTGGACGGCGTAGCAGCGCGGCGCCCCGCGGGGGCGGCTCGGGTCCACCCCGGACCCGCCGCGGCCCGCACGCCGCGCCGTGCGCGCTGCCCGGGCCGGCGCCCCGGACCCGTCCGGGCCGGCACGTCCCCCCGGCCCCGGCCCGTCCCGGCGCGCCCCGGCCGGGCCGACCGGAGGCCGCCCGCCCCGTCGTCCCTCCTCGCCGCCACAGACCACCTCCCTCCGGCCGGGCCCCGCCCACCCTCCCCCCTCCGCGGGGCCCGGCCCCCTCTCCCGTCCGCCTGTCCGCCCGTCCGACTCCGCAGCACAAGGAGAACCGCAGCATGTTCGAGTCCGTCCGCGAGGACCTCCGCACCACCCTCGACGAGATCCGCGCCGCCGGCCTGCACAAGCCGGAGCGCGTCATCGGCACCCCGCAGAACGCGGCCGTCGCCGTCACCTCGGGCGGCGCCGCGGGAGAGGTCCTCAACTTCTGCGCCAACAACTACCTGGGGCTGGCCGACCACCCCGAGGTCGTCGCCGCCGCGAAGGACGCACTGGACCGCTGGGGCTACGGCATGGCCTCGGTCCGCTTCATCTGCGGTACCCAGGAGGTGCACAAGGAACTGGAGGCGCGCCTGTCGGCGTTCCTCGGCCAGGAGGACACCATCCTCTACTCCTCCTGCTTCGACGCCAACGGCGGCGTCTTCGAAACCCTGCTCGGCGCCGAGGACGCGGTGATCTCCGACGCCCTCAACCACGCGTCGATCATCGACGGCATCCGCCTCTCCAAGGCCCGCCGCCTGCGCTACGCCAACCGCGACCTCGCCGAGCTCGAAACCCGGCTCAAGGAGTCGCAGGACGCCCGCCGCCGCCTGATCGTCACCGACGGCGTCTTCTCCATGGACGGCTACGTCGCCCCGCTCGCCGAGATCTGCGACCTGGCGGACCGCTACGACGCCATGGTCATGGTCGACGACTCGCACGCCGTCGGCTTCGTCGGCCCCGGCGGCCGCGGCACCCCCGAACTGCACGGGGTCATGGACCGCGTCGACATCATCACCGGCACGCTCGGCAAGGCCCTCGGCGGCGCCTCCGGCGGCTACGTCGCGGCGCGCACCGAGATCGTCGAGCTGCTGCGCCAGCGCTCGCGCCCGTACCTCTTCTCCAACTCCCTCGCCCCGGTCATCGCGGCGGCCTCCCTCAAGGTCCTCGACCTGCTGGAGTCGGCCGGCGACCTGCGCGAGCAGCTCGCCGCCAACACCGCCCTCTTCCGCACGGAGATGACCAAGGCCGGCTTCGAGATCCTGCCCGGCGACCACGCCATCGCGCCCGTGATGATCGGTGACGCGGCGGAGGCGGCGAAGATGGCCGAGCTGCTGCTGGAGCGCGGGGTGTACGTGATCGGCTTCTCGTACCCCGTGGTCCCGCTCGGCGCGGCGCGCATCCGCGTCCAGCTGTCCGCGGCCCACTCGACCGCCGACGTGGAGCGCGCGGTGGCCGCCTTCATCGACGCCCGCGCGGCGCTGGGCACGTCGGCCGGCTGAGACAATGGAGGGGTGATCGACCCCCGCAGGCTGCGCATCCTGCGCGCCGTGGCGGACCACCGTACGGTGACCGCCGCGGCCGCAGCCCTGTACCTCACCCCGTCGGCCGTCTCCCAGCAGCTCGCGGCCCTGGAACAGGAGACGGGCCACGTCCTGCTGACCCGCAGCGGCCGGGGCGTACGCCTCACCGCGGCCGGTGAGATCCTGCTCGGACACGCCCACGAGGTGGTGGCCCAGCTGGAGCGGGCCGAGGCCGAACTGGCGGCGTACGCGGGCGGCTCGGCGGGCGAGGTGACCGTGGCCGCCTTCGCGACGGGCATCGCCGAGGTGCTCGCCCCGGCGCTCTCCCGCCTCGCCCTGGAACACCCGGGCATCCGGCTGCGCGTACGGGACGCCGAGGGGGACCAGAGCCTGCCGCTGCTGCTGGACGGTGAGGCCGACGTCGCGCTCGCGGTCGAGTACCGGGGCGGTCCGGACGCGGACGACAGGCGGCTGTCCGTCGTCCCGCTCTACGCGGAGCCCTTCGACGCCGTGCTGCCCTCCGGGCACCCCCTCGCCGACCTGCCCGAGGTGTCCCTCGCCGAGCTCGCCGACTCGGACTGGGTGGGTCAGTACCCCGGAAACCCCTGCCACGACGTGACCCTCCTGGCGTGCGAACTGGCAGGCTTCCAGCCCCGGTTCGCACACTCCTCCGACGACTTCCGGGCCGTGACGGCACTGGTGGGCGCGGGCGCCGGGGTGGCGCTCGTGCCGCGCTCGGCGCTGCGCGGCATGGACCTCAAGGAGGTCCGGGTGCGTCCCGTCGCCGGTCCGGCGGCCACCCGCCGGGTCTTCGCCGCCACCCGTCGCGGCGCCGAGTCCCACCCGCTGATCGCGCCGGTCCTGGCGGCCCTGGTACGGGAGTCGGAGCGGCTGCCGACCCACTGACCGGACCGTGCCCGGGGCCGGCCGACCGACCGGTCCCGCGAACCGCGAGGCGGGGCGCGCCACGGCGGCGGCCGGGCCCACGGCGCGTCCCACGTGCGTGACCGCCAGCCGCCCCACCCGGGCGGCGGCCACCCGTTCGGCCGGTCCGGAGCCCGTTCGGCCGGTCCGCGGCCCCGCCTCCGCGGGCCGGTCAGACCCGGAGCACTTCGACGCCGGCCGCCTCGAAGGCCCCGGTGACCTCCGGCGGGAGGCCCGTGTCCGTGACCAGCACGTCCACCGCGGAGGTCGGGCAGATGCGGGCGAAGGCGCGCACGCCCAGCTTGCTGGAGTCGGCCGCGATCACCACCCGGCGGGCGCGCTCGCACAGCAGGCGGTTGACCGACGCCTCGTCCTCGTGGCGGGTCGCCGCGCCGTCCACGGGGTCGAAGCCGTCCACACCGACCACCGCGGTGTCCACCGCCAGCTGCCCGAGCACCTGCTCGGCCAGCGGGCCGGTCAGCTCGTACGACTGGGGACGGGCGACCCCGCCGGTCAGCACGATCTTGAACTGCGGCCGGATCACCAGCTCGCCCGCGATGTTCAGCGCGTTCGTGACCACCGTCAGCGCCGGTGAGCCCGTGGCCAGGTCGGCGCGGACGGCCAGGGCGCGCGCCACCTCGGTGGTCGTCGTGCCGCCGGTCAGTCCGACCACCTCGCCCGGCGCGATCAGGGCCGCCACCGCCTCGCTGATGCGGCCCTTCTCGGCGGCGCGCCGCGAGGTGCGGTAGCGCAGCGGCAGCTCGTACGAGACCCCGTGCGGGACCGCCCCGCCCCGGGTGCGGACCAGCAGCTGCTGCTCGGCGAGCTGGTCGAGGTCGCGGCGGACGGTCGCGGCCGACACCCCCAGCACCTCCGCGGCCGGCTCGACCTCCAGCCCGCCCCGCTCCACCAGCAGGTCCAGCAGCATCTGCCACCGCTCCGTGCGGGTCATCGGCCGCCCCCTTCGCTGCGCTCCCGCGTTCTCCATTGGCCCATCCGCCGACCATAACCCAGCCGATCACCCCCGCGATGCTTGAAGTTGCGCGAAAGGGCGCGGTAGCTTGCAGAAATACGCATCCAGAGTCGCTTGTCGTAGGAAGGAGCCTGCATGAGCCACGTGGCGTACGAGTTGGGCACACAGCCCGAATGCTGGGAGCGGGCCGCCGAACTGGCCCCGGCGCGACGGGCGGTGTTGCCGCGGCCGGGGGAGCGTACCGCGATCGTCGGGTGCGGGACCTCGTACTACATGGCCCAGGCCGCCGCCGTGTTGCGCGAGGAAGCCGGGCAGGGCGAGACGGACGCCTTCCCCGCGTCCGAATTCCCGTACCACCGCCGCTACGACCGGGTGCTCGCCCTGACCCGTTCCGGCACCACCACCGAAGTGCTGGACCTGCTGGCCGGGTTGCGGGACGCGGGCGTGCCCACCACCGCGGTGATCGGCGACCCGGCCACCCCGGTGACGACCCTCGCCGACGAGCTCGTGGTCCTCGACTTCGCCGACGAGCAGTCCGTCGTACAGACCCGGTTCGCGACCACCGCCCTCACCCTGCTGCGCGCCCACGTCGGGCAGCACACCCCGTCCGTGGTCGCGGACGCCCGTACCGCCCTCGCCGAGCCCCTTCCCGCAGAGCTGGAGAGCCGCGGCCAGTTCACCTTCCTCGGCCGGGGCTGGAGCGTCGGCCTCGCGAACGAGGCCGCGCTCAAAATGCGCGAGGCCTCGCTCTCCTGGGCCGAGTCCTATCCCGCGATGGAGTACCGGCACGGGCCGATCAGCGTCTCCGGGCCCGGCACGGCCACATGGTCGCTCGGCGAGGCCCCCGCGGGCCTCGCCGAACAGGTGCGCGCCACCGGGTCGCAGTGGGTCGCCGGGCGGCTCGACCCGCTCGCCGAGCTGGTCCGGGTACACCGTCTCGCCCTCGCCGTCGCCGCCCACCAGCAGTTGGACCCGGACGCGCCGCGCCACCTGACCCGTTCGGTGATCCTCACCGCCGACGAGGAGGCGGTCCGATGAGCCTCGTCCCCGCGGGTCCGCTCGTCCTGGAGGCGGCCGCGGCCGGCCGCGCCGTCGCCGCCTTCAACATCATCACCCTGGAGCACGCCGAAGCCGTCGTGGCGGGCGCCGAGGCGGCCGGGCTGCCGGTCATCCTCCAGCTCAGCGAGAACGCGGTGAAGTTCCGCGGCGGTCGGCTGCTGCCCATCTCCCGGGCGGCCGCGGCCTGCGCCGAGGAGGCGGCCGTCCCCGTGGGCCTGCACCTCGACCACGTCAAGAGCTCCGAACTGCTGCGCCAGGCCTGCGACGCGGGGTACAGCTCGGTCATGTTCGACGCCGCGCACCTCCCGTACGCCGAGAACTTGGAGGCCACCCGCTCGGCCGCCGACTGGGCGCACGCCAACGGGCTGTGGATCGAGGCAGAGCTGGGCGAGGTCGGCGGCAAGGACGGCGCCGCCCCGCTGGACCCGCACGCGCCGGGCGCGCGCACCGACCCCGACGAGGCACGCCGCTTCGTCGCCGACTCCCGGGTCGACGCGCTGGCCGTCGCCATCGGCAGCAGCCATGCCATGACCAGCCGGACCGCCGCGCTGGACCACGCGCTGCTGGCCCGGCTGGCCAAGGCGGTGGACGTGCCGCTCGTCCTGCACGGTTCGTCGGGCCTGCCGGACGGCGAGCTCGCGGCGGCGGTCGCCGGCGGCATCCGCAAGGTCAACATCGGCACCGCGCTGAACGTGGCCATGACGGGGGCCATCCGCGCCCACCTCACCCCGGCGGACCCCAGGCCCTATCTGACAGCGGCCCGTACGGCGATGGCGGCGACGGCCGAGGCTATGATCAGCGCCCTGAACTGAGGCCCACCGGGGGGATCATGGACGCGCAGCGGGGCAACGGCGGCCGGCGGCGCTTCCTGCTGGCCCTCGGCCTGCCCCTGTTCGCCGTCGCCGGTGCGGGCGCCGCGGTGGCGACGGCCCTCCGGCCCCCGGAGCGGCAGCGGGAGCCGCTGCGCGTCCGCACCGACCTGGAACCCCTGAACCGGCGGTTCAGGTCGTACCTGGGCGAGCTGAGCGCCGCCCACTGGGTGGGCTACGACGTCGACGAGGCCCCCGGCGACCGGAGCGTCCCGAGCCCGGACTCCCGAATCCGCCTGGCCGGCGTCGCCCACCTGCCGCCCGGCGGCGGGGCAGCCGTGGTCCGCGGTCCCGGCCGGACCTTCGCCCCCGCCGTGCCGTCCGACCTCCCCGCCGAACTGCGGCCGCACCTGCCCGAGGGCGCGCTCTGGCAGCACAGTGCGGAGTTCGACGCCGGCGCCGCCGGATTCGGTCCCGAGGGCCACCGCTCGGGCACGTACCTCTTCGACGCGGTCCGCGACCTCGTCTGCTTCGACGTCCTCTACGTCCTGACCTGACGGGCCGTCCGGGGCCTGATCCCGGCGCCCGGAGATCGAGTGATGGACAGCCAGGTGGTGGGTGGTCAGGCGCCCGGCGGTCGGGACGCCTGCCGCGCAGGCCACCAGTCGGCCGGTTCGGGGTTGGGGCCGCTGTAGGTGCTGATGGCCGGGTACCGCGTGTCCGGCTGGGGGAGCCGGTACACCAGGTCGGCCGGGGGTGCGGACCCGGAAGCGATCGCGTCGACGAACCGCAGGGCGTCGGCGGGGCTCAGCCCGCCCGGTGCGCGGCGCACGGCCCGGAAGGCGTCCCCGCGACGCCCCAGGTCGGTGAGCTGCCGCACCCGCGCGTCGAGTTCCCGGGGCGGGAGATCGCCCCGCACCTTCTGCCGGTACTGATCCTCCCATTCCCGGTCGCCGTCGCAGAACTGCGCGTGCACCATGTGGAGGCTCCCGTCCAAGGCGTCGACGAGGAAGGGCCCGTGTCCGGTCAGGGCGTCGCGGGAGAGGCCGGTCCGCGCGTACTCGGGCGACTGGCAGCTGATCAGCCACCCCAGCGCGTGCCGCTCGGCACCGATGACCACCATCGCCGGCCAGGACCGGGCGGCCTCCGCGGCGAGCAGCTGCCGCTCCACGAGTTCGATGGCCCACTCACGCGACGTCATGCCGCCACCCTACGAGGGCGGAGGGGGCTCCTGCCCGGCGTTTCCCCTCGCCGGGAGGCGCGGCGCGGACCGGGCGGACCGGGCGGACCGAGCCGGTCGAGCCCGTCCGGCATACACCTGCGGACGCGGCCCCCACGGGCCCGCCGGGTCCGGGTGCGAGGCTGCGCTCACACCCCCCCGTACCGCGCCCCCGCGTCCGGCCGTGGACGAGTGGGCGCAGCCGGCAGACGGCGCGACCTGGCGCCGGGAACGCGGCTCGCGACCTCGAACAGGTGGGCGAGGGCCCGGGAGGAGACGCCGATCTCCCACCGCCGACCGTCTCCGCTCCAGTGGTCGAGGACGCGCAGGAGCGCGGAGTCGCAGAACGTGAGCGCGCTCGCGTCGATGAGCAGGCGCGTGCGGCCGTCGGCGGCGGCCCGGGCGAGCGCCGCGTCCAGCGGCCGGGCGGTGTAGTGGTCGAACTCGCCCTCCGGGACGAGGACGACGGTGTCCGGCCGGTCCCCGGGAAGGACGCGGACGCTGCCGCCGGGTCCGTCCGCCTCGTCGATGCCGTCCAGCTCGATGGCGGGCGTCGTTTCGGGGACGCGGTGCCGTGGGGTGCCGGCGGCGCGAGCAGTGGTGCTGGTGCTGGTGCTGGTGGGGAGGGTGGGCTGTATCGGGGTGTTCATGCCCGCACCAACCGGCCGAGTCCGCGACGGGTTTCGCTGCCTCGGGGGGCTTCACCCGCGGGTGCGTGTGCGATCCACCGGGGGAGCGGTCCTGGTCCCTCGTCCGGCGGAGCGCCGCATCCGGGCCGGAGCCCGCCGGCCCCGCCCGTGGGCCCCGGCGGCCCAGCCCGTTGTCGCCGCCCGTTGGCCTAGGATTTCGATCATGAGTCCGAGCGGGCACCCGGACGCCGATCCGTCCCGCCATTCCCCAGGAGCGCCCCATGACCCCCTCCGCCGGCCACGCGCGGGCCACCGCCTCCGCCGCCGCCGTCATCCGGGACGAGCGCGGCCGGGTGCTCATCGTCAATCAGGTCCACAGGGAGCGGTGGAACCTGCCGGGTGGCCACATCGAGGAGAATGAGCTCCCCACCGCCGCCCTGCGGCGCGAACTCCGCGAGGAGCTCGGCCTCGACCTGGAGATCGGAGACCTCCTGGTGACCGCATGGGTCACCCGCGGCGAGGGGTCGCACGTCTTCCACGTCTTCGACGGGCCGCTGCTGAGTCCGGAGCAGCAGCAGGCCATCCGCCTCCAGGAATCGGAGATCGACGAGTTCCGGTTCTGCCTGCCGGAGGACATCTCGCCCGACATGGTCCCGCCCTTCGCCCTCGCCATCTGGCGAAGGGTCCTCGTGGCGCGCGAGGAGAAGCGGGCCGCCTACCTCGAACTCGCCCTGTAGCCGCTGCCCGCCGGGGCGCCGGTCCCGCCCCGCCCGCCGGGTGAGCGGATCGGCCGGGCGCCGACCCTTCCGGATTCTTGGAACAGGTTCTACTCTGCCCCCGCCGCCGCAGTGGCGGCCGGCTGGACCGCGAGACTCCCGGAGGGGCCGTGCACCTCGAATACACGCCTGAGCAGCAGCAGTTGCGCACCGAGCTGCGCGCCTACTTCGCCGAGCTGGTCCCGGATGACGTCTACGCCCGCTACGAGGATCCCGCCGCCCAGAAGCGCTTCTACCGGGAGACCATCCGCCGCCTGGGCGCCGACGGCTGGCTCGGGGTCGGCTGGCCGAAGGAGTACGGCGGCCGGGGCATGTCCCCGATGGACCAGTTCATCTTCTTCGACGAGGCCGCGCAGGCCGTCGTGCCGCTGCCGCTGATGGCCCTCCACACCGTCGGGCCGACCATCATGCAGTTCGGCACCGACGAGCAGAAGGCGTACTTCCTGCCGAAGATCCTGGCCGGCGAGATCGACTTCGCCATCGGGTACAGCGAACCCGACGCCGGCACCGACCTCGCCGCCCTCAGGTGCCGGGCGGTCCGTGAGGGAGACGAGGAGACCGGCACGTACGTGGTCGACGGGCAGAAGATCTGGACCACCAACGGCGACACCGCCGACTGGGTCTGGCTCGCCGTGCGCACCGATCCGGACGCGCCCGCGCACAAGGGCATCACCATGCTCCTCGTGCCGACCTCGGACCCCGGGTACTCGTGCACCCTCATCAACACGCTCGCCTCGCACGACACCACCGCGAGCTACTACGAGAACATCCGCGTCCCGGCGAGCCGCCGGGTCGGCCGGGAGAACAAGGGCTGGCGCCTGATCACCAACCAGCTCAACCACGAGCGCGTCACCCTCGCCGCCCACGGCACGATGGCCATCCGAGCCCTCCACGACGTCCAGCGCTGGGCCGCCGAGACCAAGCTCGCCGACGGCCGCCGCGTCATTGACCTCCCGTGGGTGCGCGGGCGGCTGGCCCGGACCCACGTCCGGCTCGACGCCATGAAGCTCCTCAACTGGCAGATGGTCAACGCGGTCCAGGCCGGGACCCTCACCCCGCAGGACGCCTCCGCGGTCAAGGTGTACGGCTCCGAGGCCCGCCGGGACGCCTACGCCTGGCTCATGGAGGTCGTCGGCGCGGCCGGCTCCCTCAAGGACGGCTCGGCCGGCGCGGTCCTGCACGGCGAACTCGAACGCGGCTACCGCAGCGCCGTCATCTTCACCTTCGGCGGCGGCAACAACGAGATCCAGCGCGAGATCATCTCCTGGATCGGCCTGGGCATGCCGAGGGTGCGACGCTGAGGCGGCACCTGACAAGGGCTTCGGCCGGCACGTGAGCAGGCGACGGCCGAGTCCTCGATCGAACCCCGTGCCGGTCGCCGCCACGGCTGCCCGACGCCGGGCCTCGGGCAGCAGCCGCCTCGGTCAGCAGCCGCCCGAGGCGCGGGCTGGGGCCGGGGCGCCGACGGGCAGCACGGCCGGGGCTGCGCAGCAGCCGCCGCCGGTCTCCTCGGTGGCCTCGGGCCGGTCGAAGAGGCCCGCGCCGCCGCAGACTCCGGTTTCGGGGAGGGTGAGTTCGACGCGCTCGGCCGCCTCCCGGTCCCCGGCGAGGTGGGCGGCGATGGAGCGGACCTGCTCGTATCCGGTCAGGGCGAGGAAGGTGGGGGCGCGGCCGTAGGACTTCATGCCGACGAGGTAGACGTCCTTCTCCGGATGGGAGAGCTCCTTCACGCCGTGCGGGTAGACGGTGCCGCAGGAGTGCTGGTTGGGGTCGATCAGCGGTGCGAGCGCGGTCGGAGCCTCCAGGCGTTCGTCCAGGCCGAGGCGGAGCTCGTTGAGGAAGGAGAGGTCGGGGCGCAGCCCGGTGAGGACGATGACCTCGTCGACCGGATCCAGGCGGCGGCCGTCCTCGCCGATCAGGACGAGGCGGCCGTCGCCGTCGCGTTCGATGGTGTCGGTGCGGAAGCCGGTGACCGCGTCGGCGTACCCGCCGTCGACGGCGGCCTTCGCGGCGAGGCCGAGGGCGCCCCGGGCGGGGAGCTGGTCGGCATCGCCCCCGCCGAAGGTGGAGCCGGAGATGCCGCGCCGCAGGATCCACAGTGCGCGGGTGCCCGGCTCGTCCCTCGCGAGGTCGGCGAGGTGGGCGAGGGCGGTGAAGGCGGAGGCGCCGGAGCCGATCACGGCGGTGCGCTTGTCGGCGTACCGGGCTCGGACGGCCGGGTCCGCGAGGTCCGGGACGCGGTAGGTGATGCGGTCGGCCGCACCCCTCTCGCCGAGCGCGGCGAGACCGCTGCCGCCCGCCGGGCCGGGGGTGGACCAGGTGCCGGAGGCGTCGATGACGGCGCGGGCGAAGACGCGTGCCTCGCTGCCGTCGGCCGCGGCGAAGTGGACGACGAAGGGCTGCGCCTCGCGGTCGGCGTCGACGAGGCGGTCGCGGCCGGTCCGGGAGACCCCGGTGACGGTCGCGTCGTAGCGGACCCGCTCGCCCAGGACATCGGCCAGGGGCTGGAGGTAGCGCTCGACCCAGTCGCCACCGGAGGGGTAGGCGGCGGGGTCGGGCCGTGCCCAGCCGGTGGGTGCGAGGAGCTTCTCGGCCGCCGGGTCGACGATTTCACCCCATCGGGAGAAGAGGCGTACGTGCGACCACGCGCGGACGGCCGTGCCGGCGGCGGGCCCGGCCTCCAGGACGAGGGGTTCGATGCCGCGGTCGACCAGGTGGGCCGCGGCCGCGAGGCCGGCGGGGCCGGCTCCGATGACGATGACGGGCAGATCGGTACGGGCGGAGGCGGTCACGGCGGGCTCCTCGTTGTTTCGACATCTGTCGATGGCTTGCCCGACCAGAATGACACCTGCTTCGATGAGCGTCAACATAGATGTGCATCTAATCAGGCACCGTCGCTCTGTTTCGACATGTGTCAACATAGGCGTATGTCGAATGCCGAGGTTCTGCCGCTCCTGGAAGCCGACCAGGCCGCCGCGCCGTGCTGCCCCCCGCTGAACGAGCGCCCCATGTCCGCGGACGAGGCCGAAGCGGCGGCGAAGATGTTCAAGGCCCTGGGCGACCCGGTCCGCCTGCGCCTGTTCTCCTCCGTCGCCTCGCACGAGGGCGGGGAGGCGTGCGTGTGCGACATCTCCGACGTCGGTGTCTCCCAGCCCACCGTCTCCCATCACCTCAAGAAGCTGAAGGAGGCCGGCCTGCTGACCTCGGAGCGCCGTGGGACCTGGGTGTACTACCGCGTCGAGCCCTCCGTGCTCGCTGCCATGAGCGCCCTCCTGGCCGGCGCGGCGAAGACGGCGTGACCGGCGCGCGGATCACCGCGCTGCTCCCCCGGCACGCCGGCGCGACGCCGGCGATCCACCGGGCCGGGTTCGGCGACGTCGACACCCGCGAACGCGTCGGCCGCCACCGCGGGCGCCTGGTTCGACGTGGTGCGGCCGGAGCGCCGTAGCAGGGCCGTCGACCGAGCGGGCGGGTCGACGGTCAGGTGCGGGGGGCGGTGCCGGGGACCCCGGACGGGTCGTGCCGGGCGACCTTGACCGCCGAGATCAACAGGATGGTCGCAAGTGCGGGAATGAGGACCGGGTCGGGGACCACCCCGAGCAGGAGCCCGCCGAGGAGCGCGCCGAAGACCGAGCCCGCGGCCATGAGCGCGGTGAAGCGGAGGTTGGCGCCGAGGACGGCGAAGCTGCCGTCGCGGCTGTAGCGCGCGAACGCGACGAGCATGGTGGGCAGGGACACCAGCAGGGACAGGCTGCCCGCCGGCTTGATGTCGACGCCGTACAGCAACACGATCGCGGGGATCAGCAGTTCACCGCCGGCAACGCCCATGATCGCTGCGACGACGCCGATGCCGAAGCCGGCGGCCACGCCGGCCGCCACCTGAACCGCGGTCGGCAGGGAGGGCGACCACCCGGCGGTGGTGTGCGTGAGGGCGAGGGCGCCGGCCATGCCGACCATCAGGATCGCGAGGACCTTGTGCAGGGTGGCGGACCGCATCCGCACCGCCCATGAGGCTCCCGCCCACGCTCCGAGGAGGCTGCCCGCCAGCAGGTTGACCGCGACGGTCCAGTGGGAGCCGAGTTCGCCGAAGGAGACGACGGCCAGGCGGGCGGGCAGGGCGGTGATCACGACGACCAGGCTCAAGGCCTTGTTGAGGATGACGGCCGACAGCGCCGCGAATCCGAACATCCCGATCAGCAGCGGCAGCCGGAACTCCGCACCGCCCAGGCCGATCATCCCGCCCAGCACGCCGACCGTCGCACCGGCCCCGAACACCAACGGTGCCGAGCGCAGCCGCGCCGCTCTCGCCGGCGCCTTCTCCGAAGCCTCGTCAGCCGCGTCGATCATGCCCTTCCCCCGTACGCCCGGCGCGCACCGCCATGCCCGTGCGGTTCGGCACGGAAGATGACCGCCACCAGGGCCAGGCCCACCGCGGCACCCGCCACCTGTGCGCCGATGAAGGCGGGCACGGAGGCGGGGGCTATGCCCGCGAAGGTGTCGGTGAACGCGCGGCCGATGGTGACGGCCGGATTGGCGAAGGAGGTGGAGGAGGTGAACCAGTACGCGGCGCCGATGTACGAGGCGACGGCGACCGGCGCGAAGCGGAGCCGGTCGCTTCTGGCCAGGCCGAAGATCAGCAGGACCAGGCCGGCGGTGGCGACGACCTCGCCGAGGAGCAGGTTCGGGGCGGAGCGGTCGTGGGTGGACCATTTCACCAGCGGTTCGCCGAACATGGCGTCCGCCAGGACCGCCCCGGCGATGGCGCCCGCGATCTGGGACGGCACGTACACGGCAAGCTCACGCGCGTCGACTCCCGCGCCGCCGCGGCGGGCGGTCCACCACTCGGCGAGCGTGACGGCCGGGTTGAAGTGGGCGCCGGAGACCGGTCCGAGGAGCGTGATGAGCACGCCGAGCCCGAAGACCGTGGCGGTGGAGTTGGCCAGCAGCTGGAGGGCCGCGTCGTCGGTGAGGCCGGCGGCCTGGATGCCGGAGCCGACCACGACGGCGACGAGGGCGGCGGTACCGACCAGCTCGGCGGCGGCGCGGGCGACCAGGGGAACGCGGGGCGGGGTCGCGCCGGGTGCGGGCCGGATCGCGTCGGCGGGTACGGGCCGGGGCGGGTCGGCGGCTGCGGCGGTGTCCGCTCCGGGGGCGGTGCCGACGGGCTCGGTGGCGGTCAAGGCGGGTCTCCTCGGGCAAGGTGAGGCGCAGGCATAGGCAAAGGCATAGGCATAGGCGCAGGCGCGGGCGCAGGCGCAGTGTGGAGGGCTGGCGCTGGGGCTACGGGCAGGACCGCTTGCGGTTCGCCTCGGCGGTGGCGCGCGCGGTCCGGGCCAGGTCCGCGAACTGACCGGCGAGGGCGCCGATGACTTCCGGGCGCAGACGGTAGTAGGTGAACCGCCCGCACGGCTCCGTGTCCACGACCCCGGCCTCGCGCAACACCTTGAGGTGGTTGGAGAGGTTGGTCTGCCTGGCTCCCGTCTCCTCCACGAGGTGGGTGGTGCACAGCGTCTCCCCGGCGAGGAGGGTCACGATCCGGAGCCTCAGCGGATCGGCCAGAACCCGGATCAGATCAGTGTCGACTGACGTCATCATGGGCTGATACTGTCACATCAGTCGAGGCTGACGCCATCGAAGTCGACCTGGGGTTCCGTCGAGCGGGATCGCCCTGCCTCGGGAGGCGTACCCGGCCCACGCCCCCCCCGCACCGCTGCCGGACCGGCGCCCGGGTCGTCTCCCTCGGACCGTGCCGGCCGCGCCCGCACCGTTTACCGCTGTTGCCCACCGCCGTCGCCCACCGCCGTCACCCCACTCAAGGAAGAACAGATGTCCTCCGCTCCTGCCGCGTCCGTCCTGTTCGTCTGCATCCACAACGCGGGCCGCTCCCAGATGGCGGCCGGGTTCCTGCGCCACCTCGCGGGCGACCGCGTCGAGGTCCGGTCCGCCGGTTCCGTGCCCGGCGAGCGGATCAACCCCTCCGCCGTCGCCGCCATGGCAGAGCTGGGCATCGACATCTCCGACCAGCGGCCGAAGGTCCTCACCCCCGAGGCCGCCCGGGCGTCCGACTACATCATCACCATGGGCTGTGGTGACGCCTGTCCGTACTTCCCCGGCAAGACGTACCTCGACTGGCAGCTGGAGGACCCGGCCGGGCAGGGCGTCGAGGCCGTTCGCCCCATCCGCGACGAGATCAAGGGCCTCGTCGAGGGCCTGATCGCCGAGATCGACGCCAAGCGGCAGGCGTGACCGCGACGACCGGCGCACCTGCCGACGACGGCAGGCGCGCCGATCACCGCGGCCGTCACGCCCGGCAGCGCAGCATCGCCAGCGGGGGATCGGCCAGGAGGTCCGCCCAGAAGTCCGCACCCAACGCGCGCACTCCGGCGTCGGACACCTCCAGCGGGACCCACGTCAACTCGCTGAACCCGGCCGCCCGCAGGCACTTCTCGTAGACCTCGCGGCGCGGGCAGGTGGTGACGAATGAGATCGGCCGGTCGAGCAGCGCCGTGATCCGGACGCGCGGTCCGGTCTCGGCCTCCTCGCCGGTCCGCTCGCACAGGAAGCCGTACTGCCTCGTCGTGTCCCCGGCCGCGGTCCGCCCCCGTCGCCAGGGATGTGCCGCGGCCCCTGCCGGGCAGTCTCCCCCCACCCGGCAGGCCGGCGTACTTGGCGGAAGCCGCGAAGATCCGCACCCCGTCCCGGCCTCGTCTACGGGCGGGCGTACTCGCGGCGGCCTCTCCGAACCGACTGGTAGCGCCCGAGGGGGCTGCCTTCTGGCGGCCAGGGGACAAATCGGGAGAATTTATCCATCCAGGGTGCGATCGGCTCCGAATTACTTGTGTCACAGCACTTACGGCTCTCGCTTCAGCGGGGGCGAGGAGGTGGGATCCATGAGCGTTCCCGTCCGGATCAGGCGCGTGGCCGTGGCCGCCGCCGCGACCGGGATGCTGGTCGGTGGTGCGGCGCTCGGCGCCGCGGCGCCCGCCGTAGCAGCCCCGGCCGCGTCCGTCTCCACCGTGGCCACCGGCGATCGCGACCACAACAAGCAGTGCCACTGGAAGAAGGGCCACTGGGAGAAGAAGTGGGTCAAGGGCCACTGGGAGAAGAAGTGGGTCAAGAGCCACGACCGTGACCGCGACCGCGACCACAGGGGCGACGACCGCTACGGCGACCACAAGGGCGACAACCGCAAGGGTGACAACCGGTACGGCGACCACAAGGGCGACAACCGGTACGACGGCCACAAGGGCGACTGGCGGGGCGGCAACGGCCACTGGAAGTGGGTGTACGTCCCCGGACAGTGGGACAAGCACTGGGTCCAGGGCCACTGGGACTGCTGGAACAAGCACCGCTGACGGCTCCCGTGGCGGCTGCCGCCGACGGATGGTCCACGAGGGCCCGCCCCCGCGGGCCCTCGCTGCGCCGGTGGCCCCCGGATGCGGCGCCCCGCGAATGATGGTGGGATCGGTATCCGGTGCTGCACTCGGGAGATCACTGGATGTCTGATGGCCCACAGGGGAACCGAAAGCGCGGAACCGGCCGACCGGTCCGACAGGCCCGACAGGTCCGACCGGGCCGACGGGTCCGACCGGTCGGGGTCCGACGAGGAGGACCGTAGTCTCGACGCGCAGCTCGTCCGGGCCGCCGACGGCGACCGCGACGCCTTCGCCCGGGTCTACGACGCACTGACCGTCCCCGTAACGGGCCTGGTCTGCCGCGTCCTGCGGGACGCCGACCAGGCGGCGGAGGTGACCCAGGACGTGATGGTCGAGGTGTGGCGTACGGCGGGCCGCTTCCGGCCCGAGCTGGGCAGCGCCAAGGCGTGGGTGCTGGTGCTGGCCCACCGGCGGGCGGTCGACCGCGTGCGTTCCGTACGGGCCCGCGGCGAGCGGGAGGAAAAGGCCGCGCTGCTCGACCGCAGGACCCCCTTCGACGAGGTCGCCGCGGTCGTCGAGGAGCGCGACGAACACGCCCGGGTGCGGCGCTGCCTGGGAGCACTGAGCCGGGCCCAGCGGGAGTCGGTCCTGCTGGCCTTCTACGAGGGGATGACCTACCGGGAGGTGGCGCGGTCGCTGTCGTCGCCGGAGGGCACGGTCAAGTCGCGGCTGCGCGACGGGCTGCAACGGCTGCGCGAGTGCTTGGAGGCGTCCCGATGAGCACCACGCCCGAACCGCACGCACCCCTCGGCGCGTACCTCCTGCACGCACTGCCGCCCGACGAGGAGAGCGCGTTCGAGGAGCACCTGGCCGGCTGCGCGGACTGCCGGCGCGAGCTGGCCGCCCTCGTGCCGGTGCTGGTGCGGCTGTGCGCCACCGAGGCGGCGGCGCCTGCGCCCGAGCTGCGCGCCCGCGTACTGGAGCAGATCGCTCTCACCCCGCAGGAGCCGCGCGGTGCGGTCGTCTCCACCGGAGAGGCGGCCGCCCGGCCCGTACCGGAGGCGGCCGCCCCGCCGCACGCCCTCCCGAAACCAGCCGGTCCGCGTGCTCGTGCGCGCGCGGCCGGCGGTACCCCCCATCCGCCCCCCGGACGCGGGGCACCCGCGAAACGGCCGCCCGGACGGGCCGGACTCCGGTCGCCGCTGCACTGGGCACTGGCCGCGTCCCTGGCCGCCGCGGCCGCCTTCGGCGGGATCGCGGTCTGGCAGCACCAGGAGGCCGAGCGGGCCCGTACCGAGCTCCACCGGGCCGGCCCCGCGGTGCGGCTGGCCGATGTGCTGGCCGCTCCCGATGCGGCGATCGGCACGGCCGACCTCGGCGACGGCGCCACCGGGTCCGTCATCGTCTCCCGCGCCGAGAGGCGGGGCGCCTTCATGGCCTCCGGCCTGCCGCAACTGACCTCGGACCAGGTGTACGAGCTCTGGTACGACGACTCCGGCCGGGCCCGCTCGGCCGGCACCCTGACCGGCCGGGGCAACTGGCACATCAAACTGCTGGACGGTGACGTCGACCGGGCCACCGCCCTCGGCATCACGGTCGAGCCCGCCGGAGGCTCCGCCAAGCCCACCGGACCCCCCGTGGGGCTGATCGACATCCCGGCCTGACCCCCGCGGTACGAGAGTGGCGGAGCTGGCCCGCCGGACGGGTAGCCCCGCCCCGGGCCGGGCAGGATGGGGGAAAGCCCGAGCGGACGGAGCCGGCCGTACGGCGGGGAGCTGCCGAGGCGGCGGAGCCACACCGTACGGCGGCGCGGCCGAGGCGGCGGACGGGAAGCCGGAGCGGTCCGGACAGCCGGGCCGGAGGAGGCCAGCGGATGAGCGGAGCTCCGTACGGGGGAGCGGATCCGGGACTCTACGGCCCCGCCTCCGTCACCTGGCAGTGCCACGGCGAGCCGGTGATGTGGATCGCCGGAGTCCGCGCCCTCTACCTGCAGGCCCTGCACCCCCGGGCCGTCCGCGGGGTCATGGAGAACTCGGACTTCCGCTCCGACGCCTGGGGGCGGCTGCTGCGCACGGCCGACTTCGTCGGCACCCTCACCTACGGCACCACCGAGGCCGCCGAGCGCGCCGGAGCCCGCGTCCGCGCCATCCACCGCACGCTCTCCGCGACCGACCCCGACACGGGCGAGCGGTTCCCCGTGGACGATCCGGCGCTGCTGCTCTGGATCCACTGCGCGCAGATCGACAGCTTCCTGCACGTCCTGCGCCGCTCCGGCGTCCCCCTCACCCGCGACCAGGCCGACCGCTACGTCGACGAGAACCGGACGGGCGCCCGCCTCGTCGGCCTCGACCCGCGGGACGTCCCCGCCGACACCGCGCAACTGGCCGGCTACTTCGAGACGGTCCGCTCCCAGCTCACCGCCGGTCCCGACGCCCGCGCCGTGGACGCCTTCCTGCGCAGCCCCCCGACCCACCCCCTCCTCGTGCCGGGCCGGAACCTGCTGTGGCGACCGATCGCCAGGCTCGCGTACGCGACGCTCCCCGACTGGGCGCACCGGATGTACGGACGCCCCGCACCGGCCCCCCGCGATACCACCCGGCGCCTGCGCCTCACCGGTCACGCTCTGCGCACCATTCCCGCAGCTCTGCGCTGGCAGCTGCCACCAGGTCACATCTTGAAAGCGATGCGTCGCATGGGCCCCGGGAGCCGCCCCTCGCCGTACACACTGCGTACATCGGCGGCCATACTGGACGGGCCGGGGAGGGCGAGGCACGACGACGGGGGCGGCTTCACAACATGGCGGAGTCCAGACTGATCCAAGGCCGGTACCGGTCGCTCGATCTGATCGGGCGCGGAGGCATGGGCGAGGTGTGGCGGGCCCGCGACGAGTCGCTGGGCCGGCACGTCGCGGTGAAGTGCCTCAAACCGATCGGCGCCGAACAGGACGCCCACTTCACGCAGGTGCTGCGCGAGCGGTTCCGGCGCGAGGCGCGCGTGGCGGCCGCGCTCCAGCACCGCGGTGTCACCGTCGTGCACGACTTCGGCGACGACAGCGCCGCCGGAGGCTGCCTCTACCTCGTCATGGAGCTCCTCGAGGGGCGCAACCTCAGCCAGCTGCTGGAGGACAACGGGACGCGCCCGCTGCCGGTGGACGTGGTCGTGGACGTCGCCGAGCAGATGGCCGCGGCCCTCGGCTACACCCACGACCAGGGCGTGGTCCACCGCGATCTGAAGCCGGCCAACATCATGCGGCTCACCGACGGCACGGTGAAGATCTGCGACTTCGGCATCGCCCGTCTCGCCCACGACATCGGCTTCACCGCCAAGCTCACCGGCGGCGGCATGGCGATGGGCACCCCGCACTACATGTCGCCCGAGCAGATCGCGGGCGGCGAGGTCGACCACCGCAGCGACCTCTACTCCCTCGGCTGCGTGCTCTACGAGATCGCCACCGGTGCCCCGCCCTTCGACCTCGGGGACTCCTGGTCGGTGCTGGTCGGCCACCGGGACACCGCGCCCGTGCCGCCGCGCGCGCACCGCCCGGAACTGCCCGACTACTTCGAGCGGGTGGTCCTGGACCTGCTCGCCAAGCGCCCCGAGGACCGTCCGGGCGACGCCCGCCACGTGCACCGCCGGCTCGTCGAGGCGCGGACCGGCCCGGCGGGGCTCCCCGGCGCCCCGGCCCCGCTGCCGGGGTGGGCCCGGGGGATGACCGCCGGCCGCAAGGCCGGCCTCGACGCCCGTCCCGCGAGCGGGGAGTGGGCCGTGCTGACCGGCGCGTGGACGGCCGTACGCCCCGGCGCCGACCGGCCCGTTCCCGTCTCCGGCCCGGCTGCCGGTCCTGTCGTGGGGGCCGGTCCCGCCCCGGTTCCGCTTCCCGCCTCGAGTGCCCGTCCCGTCTCCGCTCCGGCCGTCGGTGCCAGTCCTGCCCCCGTCCCGGGCCCGTTTCCTGCTTCGGGTCTCGGTCCCGCCTCCGGTCCGGCTGCCGGTCCCGGTCCCGTCTCCGGTCCGGCTGCCGGGTCCGTCCCGGGTCCGTTTCCTGCCTCGGGTCCCGGTCCCGTTTCGGGTCTGGCCGCCGGTGCCGGTACGGCTTCCGGTCCTGGTCCGGCTTCCGTCCCGGGTCCGGCCCCCGGGGCCGTCTCCGGTCCGGCTGTCGGTCCCGTCCCGGGTCCCGGCCCCGGTCCCGTTCCTGTCGTGGGTCCCGGTGCCGGTCCCGGTCCCCGCCCGGGTGCCGGCGACGTGCCCGGGGGTTCGGCCCCGGCGGCCCCCGGCGGGCCGCGGCGGATCGTCCGGCCCGCCCCCGCCGAGGATCCGCGCCTCACCGCGGAGTACGGCCTCCCGCGCCCGTTCGGCGCGCGCGAGACCGGAGTCGACGCCCTCGCCGCCGGCCACGCCCGCGCCTTCGCCCTCAGCCGGGCCGGCCGGCCCGAGGCGGCGCTCGCCGTCTACCAGGCCGTGGCCGACGGGCGCGCCCGGGTGCTCGGCCCGGACCACGCCGACACGCTCGCCGCCCGCCAGGAGAGCGCGTACGAACTGGGCCGCCTCGGCCGCCACGCCGAGGCGTACGGCGTCTACCGCACCGTGCTCGCCGCCCGCGAGCGGACCACGGGCCCGCGCCACCCCGACACCCTGCGCTGCCGCCACAACCTGGCCTGCGCGCTGGGAGCCCTCGGCCGGTTCGCCGAGGCCCACCGGGCCGCCGCGGAGACCGCCGCGGACCGGGCCACCGTTCTGGGCGCGGAGCACGCGGACACCCTGCTGACCCGCTACGAGGTGGCGTACGCGCTGGGCCGCCTGGAGCGCTGGCGGGAGGCCCTCGCCGTCTTCCGCGAGGTCGCCGCCGTACGGGAGCGGGTGCTGGGCCGCGACCACCCCGACACCCTGGCCGCGCGCTACGAGATCGGCGTCGCGCTCGGGCGCACCGGGAAGAGCGCCCAGGCCCTCGACCTCTTCCGCGCCCTGGTCCGGGACCGCACCCGCGCCTACGGAGCCACGGACCCCGAGACCCTCCGGGCCCGACACGTCCTCGGCGTCAACCTGGGCCGTCTGGACCGCTGGGAGGAGGCGGTCGCCGAGGCCCGCCAAGTCGGCGCTCTGCGGGCCGGCGTCCTCGGCGTCGAGCACCCCGACACGCTGGTCAGCCGCCGCGAACTCGCCGCGGGCCTGGGGCGGCTGGGCCGCTGGGAGGAGGCGCTGCCCGTCTACCGGGACCTCGCGGGCATCCGCGAGCGCGCCCTGGGCGACGCGCACCCCGACACGGTTCTGGCCCACGCCGACGAGGCGCACTGCCTGGAGCGGCTCGGCCAGGTGTGCTACCAAGAGCCATGACTGCCACGAGCGGCTCCCGGGTATCCGGCCGGATCGCCTTCGACGGGGCCGTGTACGACGCGGTGATCGTGGGCGGCGGCCACAACGGTCTGGTGGCCGCCGCGTACCTGGCCGGGGCGGGAAGATCGGTGCTGCTGCTGGAGCGCCTCGGGCACACGGGCGGGGCCGCCGTGTCCACCCGCCCCTTCGCGGGCGTCGACGCCCGGCTGTCGCGCTACTCCTACCTCGTCTCCCTGCTCCCGGCCAAGATCGTGCGCGACCTCGGCCTGCGGTTCTCGGTCCGCCGCCGCACGGTCTCCTCGTACACGCCCACCCTGCGCGACGGGCGGCCCGGCGGGCTGCTCGTCGGCGGGGACCCCTCCCGTACCCGGGAGTCCTTCGCGCAGCTGACCGGCTCGGACCGCGAGTACGACAGCTGGCGCGCCTTCTACGGGACCACCGGGCGGGTCGCCGGGAAGGTCTTCCCGACCCTGACCGAGCCGCTGCCCAGCCGTGCGGAGCTGCGGGCCCGGATCGACGACGAGGCCGCCTGGCGAATGCTCTTCGAGGAGCCCCTGGGCCGGGCCGTGGAGCGGAGCTTCGCCGACGACCTGGTCCGCGGCGTGGTCCTCACCGACGGCCTGATCGGCACCTTCGCCGACGCCCACGACCCCTCGCTCGCACAGAACCGCTGCTTCCTCTACCACGTCATCGGCGGCGGGACCGGTGACTGGGACGTGCCCGTGGGCGGAATGGGCGCCCTCACGGACGCGCTCGCCGACGCCGCGCGGGGCGCCGGGGCCGAGATCGCCACCGGCCACGAGGCACTGCGCATCGACACGGACGGCGCCGGCCCGGCCGAGGTCGTGTTCCGTACGGCGGCGGGGGAGGGCCGGGTCACCGCAGGCACCGTGCTGGTCAACGCCTCACCGCAGGCCCTCGCCGCACTCCTGGGCGAACCTCCGGGGCAGGGTGCGGCCCCGGAGGGGGCCCAGCTCAAGGTCAACATGCTGCTGCGTCGGCTGCCCCGGCTCAAGGACTCCGGCGTGGACCCGCGCGAGGCCTTCGGCGGTACCTTCCACATCGCCGAGGGGTACGCCGAGCTGGCGCGCGCCCACGCGGAGGCGGCCGCCGGGAGGCTGCCGTCCGTACCGCCCTCCGAGATCTACTGCCACTCGCTCACCGATCCGACGATCCTCGGCCCCGAGCTGGTGGAGCAGGGCTACCAGACGCTCACCCTCTTCGGGCTGCACACCCCCGCCCGGCTGTTCCGGAAGGACAACCGGCAGGCCGGCGAGGTCCTGCTCACCGCCACCCTCGCGCAGCTGGACCGCCATCTGGCCGAGCCGCTGACCGACTGCCTCGCCTTCGACGCGGACGGACGGCCCTGCATCGAGGCGAAGACCCCGCTGGACCTGGAGCGCGAACTGCGGCTCCCCGGCGGCCACATCTTCCACCGGGACCTGTCCTGGCCGTACGCGGAGGGCGGCGCCGCCGGCGGGGGCGCGGGGGCCCGGTGGGGCGTCGGGACCGCCCATCCCAACGTGCTGCTGTGCGGGGCGGGCGCGGTGCGCGGCGGCGGCGTCAGCGGAATCCCCGGACACAACGCGGCGATGGCGGTGCTCGGCCGCTGAGCGGCACTGTCGGTGCGCTCGGCCGGGGGCCGACGGCCGGGAGGCCGGCCGGTCGGTCCGGTGTGGCGGCCGCGTACCGGGGGGCCCGGCCGATGGCCGGCCGCGCCCGTCCCGGACCTCCGGGCGGCCTACGCGAGCGCTTCGATGACCACGATCGGGATCTCGCGGTCCGTCTTGGCCTGGTATTCGTCGTACGCCGGCCAGTGCCCCACCATGATCGGCCAGTACACGGCCCGCTCTTCGGGGGTGGCGGTCCGGGCCGTGCCCTGGAGGATTCTCGGGCCGACCTGGATGCGGACTTCGGGGTGCTCGGTCAGGTTCCGGTACCAGAGCGGGTGCGCGGGGTCGCCGCCCTTGGACGCGACGACCAGGTGCCGGCCGTCGTGCTCGCCGTAGATGAGCGGCGTCCGCACGGGCGCGCCGGAGACCCGGCCGACGGTGGTGAGCAGGAGGGTCTGGGTGCCGTTCCAGTACTGGCCCTCCGCTCCGTTCGAGCCCGCGTACAACTTCACGTGGTCCCGCTGCCAGGTGCCCTCCGGGGGGTCGTTCGGGTGGTCCCAGTCGATGTCGCTCGTCATGCGGTTCCGCCTGCCTTCGTGTTGAAGGGACTTCGTTGAACGCCTTCGTGTTGAACGCCTTCGTGTTGGACGGTCAACGAAGCTCACCAACGAGTGCCAACGCCCCCGGTCACGTCGTTTATGCCGTGCGCTCCGCCGGAACGCCCGGGAGGGTGAACCCGTCGAAGAGTTCGTCCAGCGCCCGCCGTGCGGCCCGGGGCGGTGTCGCCCGGACGGCGAGGTCGCGGGCGGCCACCGCCAGGGGGTGGGTGAGGGCGGCGATCCGGCCGGCGCGGCGGGCCCGGACCCGGATGGCGTCCGTGCGCGCACAGCGGGCCGTGCTGTAGGCGGCCAGGGCTGCCGGTACGTCCGCGTCGTCGGCTCCGGCCAGCAGGTGGGCGAGGACCGCGGCGTCCTCCACGGCCTGGCAGCCGCCCTGGCCGAGGTTGGGGGTCATGGCGTGGGCCGCGTCGCCGAGCCAGGCGAGACGGCCCCGGTGGAAGCGGGGGAGCGGAGCCGCCAGGTCGTGGAGGTCGTGCTGGAGCAGGGCCGCCGGGTCGATCCGCTCCAGCAGTGCCGGGATCGGGTCGTGCCAGCTGCCGAAGCGGCGCAGGAGTTCGGCCCGGACGTCGGCCGGCCGGTGGCCCTCGGGGACGACGGCCGTGGCGTAGACGTAGGTCCGGCCGTCGGCGAGCGGCACCACGCCGAAGCGCCGGCCCCGGCCCCAGGTCTCGGCGGCGGTCGCGGTGGCGGCTCCGGCGAGGACGCCGGCGGAGGCGGCGGCGGTGGCCCCGGCGCCGGTCCCGGCGGTCCCGGCCGCCGGGGCCGCGGCGGCACCGTCCGCGGGCAGGACCGTGCGCCAGGCGGTCTCCCCGCTGTAGCGCAGGCCGGGGTGGTCCGGGAAGTGCCGGTGGCGCAGCGGGCTGTGGATGCCGTCGGCGGCCACGACGAGATCCGCGGGGAGGTCGCCGGCCGGGGTGCGGACCACCGGGCGGGTGTCGGCGTGGTCCACGGCCGTGACGGGAGTGGCGTACCGGACCGCGCCCTCGGGCAGGGCCGCGGTCAGGGCGGCCACGAGTGCGGCACGGTGCACGGCGAGCGGGGGCCGGCCGTACCGGGCCGCCAGTGCGGCGGTGTCGGCCCGGCTCAGCCAGCGGCCGTCCGGGCGGCGCAGGCCCATGGCGGCCGGCGCCGCCCGGCCCGCGGCGCGCGCGGCGTCGAAGCCGATCGTGTCGAGGGCGCGCAGGGCGTTGGGAGCCAGGACGATGCCGGCGCCCGCCGCCGCGGGGCCGGGAGCCCGCTCGCAGACCGTGACCCGCCAGCCGCTGTGGTGCAGGGCGAGAGCCGCCGTGAGACCGCCGATCCCCGCACCCGCCACGACCGCGTGACGTCGCACCTGTGTCATGACCCGCTCCTCGTGCCTGCTTGCCTGCCGAATCCTCTACAAGCGTAGAGGCCGATGTGCTTACTCTACAGTTGTAGAGTGACGGTATGTCCACCCCTTCCCACCCCGCCGACCGCCGGACCCTGATCGCCGACACGGCGATCGGCCTCGTCGCCGCCGCCGGACTCCGGGGCCTCACGCACCGGGCCGTCGACGGCGCGGCCGGGCTCCCGGCGGGCAGCACCTCGTACTACTTCCGTACGAGGACGGCGCTGATCGGCGCCTGCTACCGGCGGCTGGCCGAGCTCGACCTCGCCGACTTCGACGGGGGAGACCCCCACCCGGCGGCGCCGCCGGACCGCGAGGCGGCCGTGGCGGCGCTCGCGGGACTGCTGCACCGCTGGCTCACGACGGGGCGCGAGCGCCAACTGGCCCGCTTCGAGCTCAGCCTGGAGGCCGCCCGGAGCCCGGAGCTGGAGCCGGAGCTCCACCGGGCGGGGCAGGGCGCGCGGTCCCGCGCGGCGGACCTCCTCGCCGCCCTCGGCTCGCAGCGGCCCGCCGAGGCGGCCGAACTCCTGGCGGCCTGGACGGACGGGCTGCTCTACGACCGCCTGGCCGGAGCCCTCGCCCGCTCCCGCCCGACCCCGGACCCGGCCGAACTGGCCTCCGTCGTACGCCGGATGCTCGACGCGGTCCTCGACGGGCCCGGGTAGCTTCCGCGTCTCTCAGGGGTCGGGCAGGGCCCGCGTCTCGGAGGAGGCCGGGTAGGGGGCCGCTGCTCGGGGGGCCGGGTGGGAGCCCGCTCCTGGGGGAGACCGGGTAGGGGGCCGCTGCTCGGGGGAACCGGCGGAGGGGGCCGTCTCTCGGGAGCCCCGCGGGTCGGTCCGCCGGTCGGTCCGCCGGTCAGTCCGCCGAGCGGGTCCAGCCGACGGGCTCCAGGCGGGCCGCGTCGGAAGGACGGTCCTCCGTGAAGAGGAGGCGGGCCGGTTCCGCCACGCGGACGACGTCCACGTAGACCCCCCGCCCGACGTACCGGCCGGAGGCCGCGTGCCGGAAGCGCAGCCGTACCTCCCGGCCGGCCCATGCCGCCGTCAGCGGGGCTTCGAGGCGGTGCCAGACGCGGCCGGACCAGCCGCCTGCGGAACCGTGCGGCCACTCCTCGGCGGCTCCGCCCGTGGACCGGACGGTGCTGAACGGCAGCGGCTGCCAGGCCTCCCCGTCGGGCGACACCTCCACGTGGAAGGCCCCCGCGCCGGGCACGGTGTCCCACCACACGGCGCAGCGCAGACGGGCGCCGGCCGTGGCCGGGGTGAGCGGCGGCAGGGTGAGCGTCCCCGAGCCGCCGGGCTCGGTGCCGGAGAACCAGGCCGCGCCGCCGTGCCGCGTGCGGACCGGGACGGCGCGGGCGAAGCGGTTTCCGACGGCCACCCGCGGCGCACTGCCCGCGCGCCAGGTGCGGACGGGGTGGACGGAGTTGCCGAGGAGGATGAGGAAGGAGTCGGTGGAGGGGTCCAGGACGAGTGAGGTGCCGGTGAAACCGGTGTGGCCAGCCGAGTGCGGGGTGGCCATCGCGCCCATGTACCAGTGCTGGTAGAGCTCGAAGCCCAGGCCGTGGTCGTCGCCGGGGAAAGCGGTGTTGTAGTCGGTGAAGAGCAGCTCGACGGAGGCGGGGCGCAGGATGCGCCGGCCGGCGTAGGCCCCGCCGTCGAGCAGGGTGCGGGCCAGGACGGCCAGGTCCCAGGCGGTCCCGAAGGCGCCGGCGTGGCCCGCGACGCCGCCCAGGGCGTGGGCGTTCTCGTCGTGGACCTCACCCCAGACCAGGCCGCGGTCCAGGCCGGACCACGGGGGGCGCTGCACCTCGGTGGCGGCGGTCACCCGGCGCCAGGAGAGCGGCGGGTTGTAACGAGTGCGGTGCATCCCGAGCGGAGCAGTGATCTCGTCGTGGAGCAGGACGTCCAAAGTGCGACCGGTGATCCGTTCCAAGAGCAGCTGGAGCGTGATGAGGTTCAGGTCGGAGTACCGGTACACGGTCCCCGGCGTCTCCTGCGGTCGCACCGACCACAGCAGCCGCAACTGTCCCTCGCGCGTGGCCTCCTTGTAGAACGGCGCCCACGAGCGCAGCCCCGAGGTGTGCGTCAGCAGCTGGCGCACCGTGATCAGCTCCTTTCCGCCGCCCGTGAACTCCGGCAGGTGGCGCCGCACCGGCGCCTCCAGCTCCAGCCGGCCCCGTTCCATCTGCTGCACGGCCAGGATCGAGGTGAACAGCTTCGTCAGCGAGGCCAGGTCGAAGACGGTGTCCTCGGCCATCGCGATCCGCTCGGCCGCCGGGAACTCCCGGGCCCGGTCGGTGTGGCCGTCGTAGTCGGCGTACCGGACGGCGTCGCCCATGGCGCGGTGCAGGGCGACGGTCCGGCCCCGGCCGGCGAGGACCACCGCGCCCGCGTAGTGGGGGCGTTCGGGGGAGGGGCCGAGGTACCGCCGGGCCTCGGCCGCGACCCCCTCCAGATGTGCCTCCAGCAGCCCGGCCTGACGCGCCGACCCGTACCGCAGCCGCAGCCCCTGGAGTGCGCGCCGCTCGGCCGCGCCGCCGGACGCCCCGGCGGCACCGGCCGCTCCGGGCAGCGCCGCGTGCAGGACGAGCACCCCGCCGAGGGCGAGCAGCCGAGCCCCGAGCCACCGCCGACTCAACCCACCGCCCCCGCCCGCCCCGCCCCCGCCCGGGGGCCGCCCGCCGCCCGCCTCCGTCCCGGCCGTACCCGGGGGCTGGTCGCGGCCAGTCTTGTCCGCTCCGGCCGTGCCCGGGGGCTGGTCGCGGCCCGGCTGGCCCGTCCCGGCCGTGCCCAGCAGCCGGTCGCCGCCCGCCTCATCCATCCCGGCTGTACCCGGGGTCCGGCCGCCGCCCGCCTCGTCCGTCCCCGCCGTACCCGGCAGCCGGCTGCCATTCGCCTCGTCCGTCCCGCCCCCGCCCGGCAGCCGGCTGCCACCCGCCTCGCCTGACCCGGCCGCGCCCGGCAGTCGGCCCCGGCCCGTCTCGTCCGCTCCGGCCGTGCCCCGGGGTCCGCTTCCGGCTCCGTGCACGTACCGCGCCGCGTCGCCTGCCTCGCGCGCGCAGGCGGCCGCGCGTGCGGCCCCGAGCGCCGCCGCGGCGTCGGCCCCGGCCCCCACCCCGGGCCCTGCCGTCGCGCCGTGACCCGGCCCCGACTCCGGCCCGTGACCCGGCCCCTGCCCCGGTCCCGACCCCGGTCCCAGGCCCCGCCCCCGGGGCCGCCCCCGCCCCGCCCCCCGTGTCGTACCGTCCCCCGTACCGCTCATGTCCCGGCCCTCCCATTCCTCGCTGCTCCGCACGCTCATGGGTATCTGCCCACCCGCCGCCCAACCTCCGCGCCGACCGGCCCGCAAAGAATCTGACGCCGCATCAGAAAACCCCTTCCCTCGGCTGCCGGGCTGCGGCATCCTGCCGCCCATGGAGACGGAGCTGAGCAAGAAACTGGGAGTCGAGCACGCCATCTTCGGCTTCACGCCCTTCCCGGCCGTGGCCGCCGCCCTCACCCGCGCGGGCGGCTTCGGCGTCCTCGGCGCGGTCCGCTACACCGCGCCCGACGACCTCAAGCGCGACCTCGACTGGATGCAGGCGCACACCGACGGCAGGCCCTACGGCCTCGATGTCGTCATGCCCGCCAAGAAGGCCGTCGACGGCATCAGCGAAGCCGACATCGAGGCGATGATCCCGTCCGGGCACCGGCAGTTCGTCCGCGACACCCTCGCCAAGCACCACGTACCCGAACTCGCCGAGGGCGAGGCCTCCGGCTGGCGGATCACCGGCTGGATGGAGCAGGTCGCCCGCAACCAGCTCGACGTCGCCTTCGACTACCCCATCAAACTCCTCGCCAACGCGCTCGGTTCCCCACCCGCGGACGTCATCGCGCGCGCCCACGACCACGGGGTCCTCGTCGCCGCCCTCGCCGGCAGCGCCAAACACGCCCGCCGCCACGCCGAGGCCGGCATCGACATCGTCGTCGCCCAGGGGTACGAAGCCGGCGGGCACACCGGCGACATCGCCACCATGGTCCTGGTCCCCGAGGTCGTCGACGCCGTTGCCCCGCTGCCCGTCCTCGCCGCCGGCGGCATCGGCAGCGGCGAGCAGATCGCCGCCGGACTCGCCCTCGGCGCCCAGGGCGCCTGGCTCGGCTCCCTCTGGCTCACCACCACCGAAGCCGACCTCCACTCCCGGGCCCTCACCGAGAAGCTCCTCGCCGCCGGCTCCGGGGACACCGTGCGCTCCCGCGCCCTCACCGGAAAACCCGCCCGCCAACTGCGCACCGCGTGGACCGACGCCTGGGACGACCCGCAGGGGCCCGGCGCGCTGCCCATGCCGCTGCAGGGCCTGCTCGTCGCCGAGGCCGTGTCGCGCATCCAGAAGTACGAGGTCCAGCCGCTGCTGGGCACCCCCGTCGGCCAGATCGTCGGCCGGATGAACGCGGAACGCAGCGTCCAGGCCGTCTTCGACGACCTCACCCGCGGATTCGAGAAGGCCGTCGACCGCATCACCCGCATCGCCGGCCGAGCCTGAGCGGGCGGTACCGGATCGAGAGGAGCGAGCAGCAGCATGACCGACAAGCAGCCCCCCAACGGCTTCTGGGCCCAAGCCGCCGCCGACCCGGAGCGCACCGTCCTGGTGACCCCCGAAGGCGGGGAATGGTCCGCCGGCCGGCTGCACGCAGCCGTCAACCGCCTGGTCCACGGCCTGCGCGCCGCCGGACTGGAGCGGGGCGACGCCTTCGCCGTCGTCCTGCCCAACGGCGTCGAGTTCCTCACCGCCTACCTCGCCGCGTCCCAGGCCGGCTTCTACCTCGTCCCCGTCAACCACCACCTGGTCGGCCCGGAGATCGCCTGGATCGTCTCCGACTCCGGTGCCAAGGTGCTCATCGCCCACCAGCGCTTCGCGGACGCCGCCACCGCCGCGGCCGACGAGGCGGCCCTCCCCGCGAGCCACCGCTTCGCCGTCGGCGCCGTCCCCGGCTTCCGGCCGTACGCCGAACTCCTCGACGGCCGGCCCGGAACGCCCCCCGGGGAGCGCACCCTCGGCTGGGTCATGAACTACACCTCCGGCACCACCGGCCGCCCCCGCGGCATCCGCCGCCCGCTGCCCGGCAAGCTCCCGGAGGAGACGTACCTGGGCGGGTTCCTCGGCATCTTCGGCATCCACCCCTTCGACGGCAACGTCCACCTGGTGTGCTCGCCGCTCTACCACACGGCGGTCCTGCAGTTCGCGGGCGCCGCCCTCCACATCGGGCACCCCCTGGTCCTGATGGACCGGTGGACCCCGCAGGAGATGCTGCGCCTGATCGACCACCACGCCTGCACCCACACCCACATGGTCCCGACGCAGTTCCACCGGCTCCTCGCGCTCCCGCAGGAGACGAAGGACGCGTACGACGTCTCCTCCATGCGGCACGCCATCCACGGGGCCGCGCCCTGCCCCGACCACGTCAAGCGGGCGATGATCGACTGGTGGGGCCGGTGCGTCGAGGAGTACTACGCGGCGAGCGAGGGCGGCGGCGCCTTCGCGACGGCCGAGGACTGGCTCAAGAGGCCGGGCACCGTCGGCAGGGCCTGGCCCATCAGCGAACTCGCCGTCTTCGACGACGACGGCGTCCGGCTCCCGCCCGGTGAACTGGGCACTGTCTACATCAAGATGAACACCGGCGGCTTCAGCTACCACAAGGACGAGGGCAAGACGAAGAAGAACCGCATCGGCGACTTCTTCACGGTGGGCGACCTCGGGCTGATGGACGAGGAGGGCTACCTCTTCCTCCGCGACCGCAAGATCGACATGATCATCTCGGGCGGGGTCAACATCTACCCGGCCGAGATCGAGTCGGCGCTCCTCACCCACCCGGCCGTCGCCGACGCCGCGGCCTTCGGCATCCCCCACGCCGACTGGGGCGAGGAGGTCAAGGCCGTCATCGAACCGGCCGACGGGTTCGCGGCGGGCGACGCCCTCGCCGCGGAGATCCTGCACCACTGCGAGCGCCGACTGGCCGGGTACAAGCGCCCCAGGACGGTCGACTTCATCGAGAACATGCCGCGCGACCCCAACGGCAAGCTCTACAAGCGCCGCCTGCGCGATCCGTACTGGGAGGGCCACGACCGGGCGATGTGACGGACACCCGGCCGTGACCGGGCGATGTGACGGCCCGTACGCCACTCTCCGGGGCCCGGCTCGTACGCGGGGCCCCGGAGCCGGACCCCGGACCCCGGAGCCGGACCCCGGACCCCGGACCCCGGACGCCGGATGTCGGGCGGCGGGCGTCCGGACGCCCGGACGCCAGCCGGAGGGCGTCGGTCCGCGCGGGCCCGGACCGGGCGGCCGCGGTCCCGCCGCGCCCGGACGCACCGCAGGAATCCCCACGTCAGGCTCCCCGAATCGCGCCATGCGACGCATGCGCGGATCGGTTCTGGCAACTTGAGTCATATGAGTACGGCAACGCACAAATCCCCCCTGACCGACTGGACCGTCGTGGTCCCCGTGGTGGCGCTCGTCGCGCTCGTCTTCAGCTGGGGTCGCGATCTGCCCTCGCTCGCGGTGGTCCTGGTCTCCCTCTGCCTCGCCGGCGCGGTGCTGGCGGCCGTCCACCACGCCGAAGTCGTCGCGCACCGGGTCGGCGAACCCTTCGGCTCCCTCGTCCTGGCCGTCGCCGTCACCGTCATCGAAGTGGCGCTGATCGTCACCCTGATGGCCGACGGCGGACCCAAGACCGCCTCCCTCGCCCGGGACACCGTCTTCGCCGCCGTCATGATCACGTGCAACGGCATCGTCGGCATGTCCCTGCTCGTCGGCGCCCTGCGCAACCGCGTCGCCGTCTTCAACGCCGAGGGATCCGGCGCCGCCCTCGCCACCGTCGCGACCCTCGCGGTGCTCAGCCTCGTACTGCCGACCTTCACCACGACCAAGCCCGGACCCGAGTTCTCCTCCGCCCAGCTGACCTTCGCCGCCGTCGCCTCGCTCGCCCTCTACGGGCTCTTCGTCGCGGTCCAGACGGTCCGCCACCGCGACTACTTCCTGCCCGTGGACACCAAGCGCATCCGCAGGGAAGCGGCGCAGGCGGCAGCCGCCGCTGCCGCCGGCGAGGACGAGACCCACGCCGCGCCCCCCACCTCCCGCGCCGCGTTGATCAGCCTCGGCCTGCTGCTGGTCGCACTCGTCGCGGTCGTCGGCAACGCCAAGGCGGTCTCCCCGACGATCGAGGCGGCCGTCGCCGACGCCGGACTGCCCAATGCCGTCGTCGGTGTGATCATCGCCCTGCTCGTGCTGCTCCCCGAGACCCTGGCCGCCGTCCGCGCAGCCCGCCGCGACCGCGTCCAGACCAGCCTCAACCTCGCGTACGGCTCGGCCATCGCCAGCATCGGCCTGACCATCCCGGCCATCGCGCTGGCCTCGGTCTGGCTCTCCGGCCCGCTGCTGCTCGGCCTCGACCCGATCCACATGGTGCTGCTCGCCCTGACGATCGTGGTCAGCGCCCTCACCATCGCCCCGGGGCGCGCCACCCTGCTCCAGGGCGGCGTCCACCTCGTGGTCTTCGCGGCCTTCCTCTTCCTCGCGGTCAGTCCCTAGTGCCGTGCCGTGCCGGGCCCGGTCGCGGGGTTCGGGCGGCGTTCGCGCGGTCGGGGGCGCTCGCGGGTCAGCGCCGCTCGCGCGGCCACACCACCTTCAGCCGTGGCGAGGTGAGGATGTCCCGCTCGCAGAACCGCGAGGTCACCCAGCGCTCCTGCGAGAACAGCCGCGTCTGGTCCGCGTAGTACGGCGAGTTCGGGTTCGACGACTGGCCGTATGTCAGCAGGGTGCGGGCCACCGGGCAGCGGCCGCCGTCCCAGCCGACGGCCTGGATGTGGCTGGAGCCGTGCGCGACCTCCGGATAGCCGCCGACCGCCGCGTTCCACGGCGCCTCGATCTTGTTCCAGACGCCGAGCGCCTCCGTGCCGCCGCCGACCGGCAGCTTCTGTCCGGAGCGGACCACGAACTGGTGCTCGCCGAGCGGGGCGTCCAGCGCCGTTCCGGCCGCCCTCAGCTCCGTGACCGCGTCCGCGAGGGCCCGCGCGACCCCGGGAGCGGCACGGTTGAGCGTACGCGGCGTGCGTACCGGATCGGCCGCCGAGAACGGCACCAGCCACAGGTCCCTGGCCGCCGTCGTCGCCGTCAGCTTGCGCCAGAACCGGTCGAAGAGCAGTGCGCCCCGGCTGGAGCTGTCCGCCGTACGGTCCCAGCGCGCCAGCACCGGGCAGGCCGCCGACACGTCCACCGCGGAGCCGTTGCTGCCCGTCGCCGTGCCGCCGGGCAACGCCGCGCAGGCCGCGGCCGCGTCGGCGGCCGCCAGGTCACCGGCCGGCACCCGGTTCGCGTACTGCTGCTTCTGCAGGTCGGCCACCGTCAGCCGACCCTTCGCGGCCATCGCCGACACGTCCTCGACCGCGCCCCGCGTGCGCAGCGAGCGCGGGGTGTCGACCGTTCCCCACACGCGCTCGTAACCGGTCAGCGGCCGGTCGGCATTGGCCAGCCACGCGCTGTCGTTGGAGTTCTCGGCGTACGGGGCGTCGCGCAGCGTCGGAGCCCTGCCCGGGCCGAACACGCCCGGCTGAACCGCGTCCGGGTCGGAACCGAGCGCGCAGTCGCCCCGTGAACCGTCCAGCACCGCCAGCCCCGAGGACGGGTACGTGGCCTTCCCGAGCGGGGTGGAGCAGCGGGCGGCGAGTTCGTCGGTGATGCGGGGGAGCACCTGGGACTGGGTGAAGAGGGTGCCGCCCGCGGAGTCCGCGGCCACGGTGTTCACCCAGGGCAGGCCCTGGGTGCGGCGCAGCGCGTCCTGGATCCCGGCAACCGACCGGGCCCTGCCCATGGCGAGGGCGGTGTCGGATCCGCGCAGGTTCTGCGCGTTCGGATCGTTCAGCGCGTACGCGGTCCCGGCCGTCCACGGCAGCGGCAGGCCGGGGCCGAGGTTCGAGAGCACCGGGCCGAAGCGGGTCCACCACTGGGTGCGGGTGACCGGATCGCCGCCCGCGACCGGGACGGTGACGGTCCGCCGGCTCATCCTCTCCGGCTTCCCGTCGACCAGGTAGGCGGTCGGGTCGGACGGATCGAGGACGAGCTGGTGCAGGTTGACCGGAGTGCCGGTGGCGACCGTGTGGCTCCAGGCCACCCTCTCGTTGAAGCCGATGTTGACCACCGTGGTGCCCAGCAGCGAGCCGCCCGAGACGTTCAGCTCACCCGGGATGGTCTGCTGCGACTGCCAGAAGCGGCGCCCGCCCTGCCACGGGTAGTGCGGATTGCCGAGCAGCAGACCGCTGCCGCTCTTCGTGGTGGAGCCGGCGAAGGCCACCGCGTTGGAGCCCATGTCGTAGCGGGTGGTGTCGAAGAACTCGCGGGCCGCCTCGGCGGCGGCCGCCGGACCGGTCCGCTCACCCTGCGGGCCCCGCGCGCCCGGCCCCTGCCCCGGCGGCGCCGTGGAGCCGGTCCCGGAGGCCGGCGCGGGCGGCTGCGCCGCCGTGATGCCGTCCACGGCGCGCCCCTGCCCGCCGAGGACCGAGACGGCGAAGCCGCGGGCGGCCACGTCGACGGCGCCGACCGGCCGGACCCATCCGGCGCCCTTGCACGCGGGGTCCGTGACCTCGTTCTGCGCGAGCCAGGCGTTGTAGCCGGCGGCCCAGCCGCGCATCAGCTCCTTCAGGTCCCCGCTGGGGCCGGCCGGGGCGGGCGCGGCCAGCAGCTTCTCCACGGCGCCGGATTCCCGTACGCCCTTGAAGTACAGGTCGCTGGAGAGGTTCCCGGCCGCGGAGGAGAGCGACCCGTCGGGCGCCGCGTTCGGTCCGAACCAGCGCGAGCGCTCCCCGGCGACGGTCACGAACCCGTCGGCGAGCACGCACACCTGGTCGGCGGCCTGGGCCCAGCCGGTCCCGAAGCCGAGATGGGCGTAGTCCCGGGCCCATATGTGCGGTATGCCGTTCTCGGTGTAGCGGATGACGGCGGACAGGCCGCCGCCGGACGGGCCGTGGTCCGGGCCGGCCGACGCGGCGGCCTGCGGCATCACGGCCGTGGCGGCGAGCATCGCGGCGCCGGTGAGGGCGACGCGACGCAGGAGCGGGCGGGTGCGGAAATGCAACGTACCTCCCAAGTAGCCTGTGGGCGGGCGAACTTGCCCGTGGGACAGGCGGTGCTTCGGTGCCCCCACACTCATGCAGGCAGCCGGTGGTCTGTCAACATCCCGTTTGGTATCCCGTTGGGGGTGCCGGTGGTTGACCGTGCCCCGGGGAGCGGGAAGGATCGCGTCATGACGCCACGGGGAACAGCGCGACCGGTTCGGCGGAACACGGTCGACGGGCTCGTGCGCGACAGCGCCCGCCGGGTGCCGGACCGGGAGGCCCTGCGCTACCGCGAGCGGACCTGGACCTACGCCGAGCTCGACGCGGCGGTCACCACCGGCGCCGCCGTCCTGCGGGAGCGGTACGGGCTGGAGGAGGGCGACCGGGTCGCCGCCTACGCCCACAACTCGGACGCCTACCTCATCGCCTTCCTCGCCTGCGCCCGCGCCGGCCTCACCCACGTCCCCGTCAACCAGCACCTCACCGGCGGGGACCTGGCGCACGTCCTGGACGACTGCACGAGCGCCCTGGTCCTCGCCGACCCCGGCCTGGCGGGCCGGATTCCCGGCGGACACCGGGTCCGGCCGCTGCGCGACGGCCCCGGCTCCTTCCTGGCGGAACTGGCCGAGCCGCTGTCCTTCGAGCCCGACCGCGACCAGCACGGGGTGGTGCAGCTGCTCTACACCTCCGGGACCACCGCGCTGCCCAAGGGCGCGATGATGACGCACCGGGCCCTCGTGCACGCCTACGAGAGCGCGATCGAGGCCCTGGACCTGACCGAGGAGGACCGGCCGGTCCACTCGCTGCCGCTCTACCACTCGGCTCAGATGCACGTCTTCCTGCTGCCGTACCTGGCGGTGGGCGCGCGGAACACGATCCTCGACGCGCCGGTCGCGGAGCAGGTCTTCGACTTGGTGGAGGCGGGGCGGGCCGACAGCCTCTTCGCCCCGCCGACGGTGTGGATCGCGCTGGCCGGCCACCCCGACTTCGCGCGGCGCGAGCTGGGCGGCCTGCGCAAGGCCTACTACGGGGCCTCGATCATGCCCGTGCCGGTCCTGGAGCGGCTGCGCGCCCGGCTGCCGGGGCTCGGCTTCTACAACTGCTTCGGGCAGAGCGAGATCGGGCCGCTGGCCACGGTGCTGGGGCCCGACGAGCACGAGGGGCGGACGGACTCCTGCGGACGGGTCGTGCGGCACGTCGAGGCGCGGGTGGTCGACGAGGACGGGAAGGACGTCCCGGCGGGGACGGCGGGCGAGGTGGTGTACCGCTCGCCGCAGCTGTGCCTCGGGTACTGGCACGACCCGCAGGCCACGGCCAGGGCCTTCCGGGACGGGTGGTTCCGCTCGGGGGACCTCGCTGTGCGGGACGCGGAGGGCTACTTCACGGTCGTGGACCGGGTGAAGGACGTCATCAACTCGGGCGGCGTACTGGTCGCCTCGCGGCAGGTGGAGGACGTGCTCTACGCCCACCCGGGCGTGGCCGAGGCGGCGGTGGTCGGGCTGCCCGACGAGCGGTGTGTCGAGGCGGTCACGGCAGTGGTGGTCCCGCGCGGGGAGGTGACGGAGGCGGAGCTGATGGCGTACGCGCGCGAGGAACTGGCCCATTTCAAGGCGCCCAAGCGGGTGCTCTTCGTGGACTGCCTTCCGCGCAACGCCAGCGGCAAGATCCTCAAGCGGGAACTGCGGGCCCGCTTCGCGGAGCCCCCGGCCGCGGCGGACTGAGGCCCGGTCCACCCGGCCCGGCCCGGTCCACCCGGCCCGGTCCGGTCCGGGCCCGACCGGCCGGACCGGCCCGTGCGCCCGACTGGGCCCCGGGTCGGTCCGGGCGCCGTTGCGGGCGGGCTTCGTCCGGTCAGGTCGGTCGGCCTGCGTCCCGGGCCCTGGTCGACGGGTCCGCGCCGGGGAGGACTCCTTCGAGCCTCAGCCGGCGCAGGGTGAGGTGCTCATGGAGGAGGCGGCCGACGAGTGACCCTCCGTAGACCACGAAGCCGACGCCGACCAGCCAGGACTGGACGACCAGCAGGGTGCCGAACGGGCCGTAGATCACCGCGTTCGAGGCGATCAGCGGGGAGAACACCAACTGCGAGAAGAGCCGCAGGCCCAGCAGGCCGACGCTCGTCGCCACCGCCCCCGGCACCAGGGCGCGCCAGCGGACCCGGCCCCCGAGCAGCAGCCGCTGCGAGACCACGAAGAACAGGCAGGTCCCGAAGAGGTCGCCCAGGGTGCCCAGTACGGTGCCGACCGCGTCGTCCGAGGGGGCCGGGATCACCACCAGCAGGGCGAGGTAGCAGACCAGCAGGGCGAGCCAGACGACGTGCCGCCACATGGTGTGCCACCGGGCGGTCGGCAGGTCCCAGACCTTCTCGTAGCCCGTCTGCACGGCCGATCCGAAGGTCAGGCCGAAGACGGCGAGCGCGGCCAGACCGAAGGCAGTGGTCCGCTCCAGCGCGAGGTCGGCCGCGCCGAAGAGCATCTCGACCCGGATCCGCGAGGACTCCGCCACTCCGAGGGCCTGGCCGAGCCAGCGGCCGAAGCCCGAGCCGCTGCCGGGCGCCGCGGCCGCCACGACGACCAGCAGCGGCACCAGCGTGAGGAACCCGAGGGCCGCGAAGCCCATCGCCCGGTGCATCAGCTCCATCTCCCGGCCGCGGCTCCAGGCCAGACCGGCAGGGGAGCCCTGGAGCCGGTCGTGGAGCCGCCGGAGGATCGAGGTCACGCCTCATGCACTACCCGCGAGGACCCGTCGGCTCCCGGGGGCCGCCACGAAATGGGCCCGAAGGGGTGGTTTCGCCCCCCGGCACGTCGATTGCCGCCGGCCTCGCCGGGTCGGTACTACGGCCCGGCCTGCTCCGGCGGGGCCCCGTTCGGGTCCCCGCGGAGGTCCATCAATCGCTTGATCTTCCCGACCGAGCGCTCGAGGGTCTCGGGATCGACCACCTCCACCCGGACGGAGACGCCGATGCCCTCCTTGACCGCCCGGACGACGGCGTCGGCCGCGGCCCGGCGCTGACCCGCCTCCGCCTCCCGGCGCGCCTCCACCCGTACGGTCAGGGCGTCCATCCGGCCCTCCCGGGTCAGCCGGAGCTGGAAGTGGGGGGCCAGCGCGGGCGTCCGGAGCAGGACCTCCTCGATCTGCGTCGGATACATGTTCACCCCGCGCAGGATGATCATGTCGTCGGTGCGGCCCGTCACCTTCTCCATCCGCCGGAAGGCCGGCCGGGCGGTGCCGGGCAGCAGCCGTGTCAGGTCCCGGGTGCGGTAGCGGACGACGGGCATGGCCTCCTTGGTGAGGGAGGTGAACACCAGCTCGCCGGGCTCCCCCTTGGGCAAGACCGCCCCGGTCAGCGGATCGACCACCTCCGGATAGAAGTGGTCCTCCCAGACGTGGAGTCCGTCCTTGGTCTCCACGCACTCCTGCGCCACTCCCGGGCCCATCACCTCGGAGAGGCCGTAGATGTCCAGGGCGTCGATGTCGAGCCGCTCCTCGATCTCCCGGCGCATCTCCTCCGTCCACGGCTCCGCCCCGAAGATGCCCGTCCTGAGGGAGGTGGAACGGGGGTCGACTCCCTGGCGCTCCATCTCGTCCAGCAGGGTGAGCATGTACGAGGGGGTCACCATGATCACCTCCGGCCGGAAGTCCTGGATCAGCCTGACCTGGCGGTCCGTCATCCCGCCCGAGGCCGGCACGACCGTGCAGCCCAGGCGTTCGGCGCCGTAGTGCGCGCCGAGACCTCCGGTGAACAGCCCGTACCCGTAGGAGACGTGGACGATCTGGCCGGGACGGCCGCCCGCCGCGCGTATGGACCGGGCGACGACATCGGCCCAGGTGGACAGGTCCCCGTCGGTGTAGCCCACCACGGTGGGGCGCCCGGTGGTGCCGCTGGAGGCGTGGATCCGCCGCACCTCGGAGCGGGGGACGGCGAACATCCCGAAGGGGTACTGGTCGCGCAGGTCGGCCTTGGCGGTGAACGGGAACAGGGCGAGGTCCGCGAGAGAGCGGCAGTCCTCCGGGTGCACCCCCGCCTTGTCGAAGGCCTGCCGGTAGAAGGGCACCCGGTCGTAGGCCCGGCGAAGGACGGCGCGCAGCCGCTTCAGCTGGAGGGCGGCCAGCTCGTCGCGGCCGAGCCGCTCGCCCTCGTCGTGGAGATTCGCGTACGCCGTCATGTCGTCACCCCGTCCGAAACAACCGACCGATCATTCGGTAGATTGCCGGACCTGGCAGGGTAAAGCAATGACTCGAACGAGTGACCGACGTGCTGAGTCGGGGCGCGGACCGCCGTGAACTGGCGGACCGGTGCCGCTCCCTGGCCGCCGAACCGAGAGCCGGCCTGCGGTGATCTGAGTCGGAGATCCGTGGACGCCCTAGTCGCCGGTCGTGCCGTCGAGCATCTCGCGCAGGATGTCCAGGTGGCCGTTGTGGCGGGCTGTCTCCTCGGTGAGGTGGAGGAGGATCCAGCGCAGGTCGACGTGGAGGCCGTCGCGGACAGCCCGTCCGGCCCGGGTGTCCAGGCCGGTCCCGGCGACCAGTTCGCGGTAGCGGGCGCTCTGGTGGGCGTACTCGTCGAGCAACTGGGCGAGCGGGAAGTCGACGGCGATGCGCATCTCGCGGTCGGGGTCCTCCTCGGTCCAGGGGCCTTGGTCCTCCTCGCCGAGGAAGACCACCTGGAACCAGTAGTACTCGACCCAGCGGAGGTGGTTGATCACTCCGCTCATGGTCATCAGCGGTGAGCCCGGCAGGAGGGCCTTGCGGGCGTTCTCCGCCGAGACGCCGACGCACTTGGCGCGGGCGGTCTCGCGTGTGTAGTCGAGAAAGGTGGTGAGCTGGGTGCGCTCGTCCCACGCGGGAGGTGTGTCGTCGATTCTGGTCATCGCGCGAAGCGTCCCCGATGACCGCGACCGGTGTCGAGGGGTTTACCGGCGGCCCGGTCTTCTCCAGGGACGCCGTGCAGGGGGCCGGGAGCGGCACGCCGGCCGGTCCAGCGGTCGTCCCGGGCTCTCTACGCAGGCGCGGAACCGGCCTCCGTCGCCACCGTCTTCGCCCACCGGTAGTCCGCCTTGCCGCTCGGCGAGCGCTGGATGGCCGGCGCGATGACCAGCTGGCGCGGGATCTTGTACCCGGCGAGCCGCGTGCGGCAGTGGCTCTGGATCTCGTCCAAGGTGGGCTCCGGCGCACCTGCCCGGACCTGGACGACCGCGGCGACGTGGCTGCCCCACGTCGGGTCGGCGACTCCGGCGACCAAGGCGTCGTACACGTCGGGATGCGACTTCAGCGCCTGCTCCACCTCCTCCGGATAGACCTTCTCCCCACCGGTGTTGATGCACTGCGAGCCCCGCCCGAGCACGGTCACGATGCCCGCCTCGTCGACCGTCGCCATGTCGCCGAGGAGCACCCAGCGCTCGGCGCCCTTCCGGAAGAAGGTCTCGGCGGTCTTAGCCGCGTCGTTGTAGTAGCCCAGCGGCACGTGGCCGCGCTGCGCCAGGCGCCCCGGCTCGCCCACCGCCACCGGCTCGTGCGTCACCGGATCGACCACCTGTGTGCGCTCGTTGACCTGGAGGCGGAAGCCCTTCTCCGGGCCGGAGTCGTCGGTCGCCCGGCCGTTGGAACCGGACTCGGACGAGCCGAAGTTGTTCAGCAGGACCACGTTCGGGACCAGCCGCTGGAACTCGGCGCGCACCGTCTCCGACATGATCGCGCCGGATGAGGAGACGCTGAACAGCGAGGACAGGTCCGTCCCCTTCAGCGGGCCGTTCAGGGCGTCGATCAGGGGCCTGAGCATCGCGTCGCCCACCAGCGACACACTGGAGACCTTCTCCTTCTCTATCGTGCGCAGCACCTCCTCCGGCGCGTACTTGCGGTGGATGACCACCCGCTGGCCGTAGTTGAAGGCGATGAACGAGGTCAGCGTCGAGGTCCCGTGCATCAGCGGCGGCGCGGGGAAGAAGGTCAGGCTGGCGCCGCGCGCGGCGACCCGCTCGGCCAGCTCCTCCGGCCGCTTCACCGGCTCGCCCGCCGGCTCGCCGCCGAACAGTCCCGCGAAGAAGAGGTCCTCGGCGCGCCACATCACGCCCTTGGGCATCCCCGTGGTGCCACCCGTGTAGATGATGAACAGGTCGTCGGCGCTGCGCGCCGGGAAGCCGCGCTCGGGGGAGCCCGCCGCCTCGGCGTCCTCGTACGCGACCGGCGCGATCGGGGGCTCCGGAGCGCCCTGGGGGGCCGCCCCGACCCGGACGAGGTGGCGCAGTCGCGGCGTCTGCGGGAGCGCGGCCGCCACCCGGCCGGTGAACTCGCCCTCGAAGACGAGGGCGGCCAGGTCGGCGTCGTTGTAGAGGTAGACCAACTCCTCTTCCACGTAGCGGTAGTTGACGTTCACCGGCACCAGCCGCGCCTTGAGGCAGGCCAGTACGGTCTGGAGGTACTCGACCCCGTTGTAGAGGTGCAGCCCCAGGTGCTCGCCGGCCCGCAGCCCGCTGTCCAGCAGGTGGTGCGCGATGCGGTTCGCGGCCGCGTCCAGCTCCGCGTACGTGAGGCGGCGCTCGGCGCCGGTCCCGGGGTGGTCCACGTACACCAGGGCCTCGCGGTCCGGAACCACGTCCACGACCGACTCGAACAGGTCGGCAAGGTTGTACTCCACCGTTCCTCCTGACCCTCGAAGTGCCCGTCGCCGGGCGCGTGGCCGGCTGCTCCGGCGGTCATTAGAGCGCCGCGGACCGCAAGTGGGAAGGGAGCCGCCGAGGAAATCTGACTGGGTGTCAGAAAACTATTGAACTGCACCCGCCCCTACTGCAACCTGTTCTAGGTCTTGAGACGGGAGGACGGCAATGGGTGGGACGGAACACCTGACCGTGGAACGCCACGGCGCCACGCTGGTGCTCACCATGAACAGGCCCGAGGCGAAGAACGCGCTCTCGCTGCCGCTGCTGGTGGGTCTGTACGACGGGTGGCTGGAGGCGGACGCCGACGACGGCATCCGCTCGGTGGTGCTCACCGGCGCCGGCGGTGACTTCTGCGCCGGAATGGACCTCAAGGCGCTCGCCGGGAAGGGCATGGCCGGGGACGAGTACCGGGACCGCCTCAAGGCCGACCCCGACCTGCACTGGAAGGCGATGCTCCGCCACCACCGGCCGCGCAAGCCGGTCATCGCGGCGGTGGAGGGCTACTGCGTGGCCGGCGGGACCGAGATCCTGCAGGGCACCGACATCCGGGTGGCGGGTGAAGGAGCGACCTTCGGCCTCTTCGAGGTCAAGCGGGGGCTCTTCCCGATCGGCGGCTCCACGGTGCGGCTGCCGCGGCAGGTCCCGCGCACGCACGCCCTGGAGATGCTGCTGACGGGGCGGCCGTACTCGGCCGCGGAGGCCGCGCGGATCGGCCTGGTCGGGCGGGTGGTGCCGGACGGCACGGCGCTGGAGGCGGCCCTGGAGACCGCCGAGCGGATCAACGCGTGCGGGCCGCTGGCGGTGGAGGCGGTGAAGGCCTCCGTGTACGAGACCGCCGAACTGACCGAGCGGGAGGGGTTGGCGGCGGAACTGCTGCGGGGGTGGCCGGTGTTCGACACCGCCGATGCGAGGGAGGGGGCGCGGGCCTTTGCGGAGGGGCGGGCCGCGGTGTATCGGCGCGAGTAGCCGGGCCGCCGCCGCCCGGACCCCGGCCGGGCTCCGACCGGACCCGTTCGGGCTCCGCCCCTGGGCCGCCGGGCTCCGCCCCGGGCCCCGCGCCTCAATCGCCGGCGGGGCTGGATGTGGCCCGCGGGGCCGGATGTGGCCCTGGGGTCCGGGACTTGGGGGTTCGGGGGAGTCGGCGTTCTGTTCGTGCCCGTACCGGAAGCAACCGTATCGGAGATGCCAGCCATGACAGCCCCCTCCTCCCCACCGGACGTGCTCCGCGCGCCCCTCGTCGTCGAGTTCCCCTTCACCCGGTCCCTCGGGCCCGTCCAGAGCGCCTTCCTCACCGGCCTGCGCGAGGGCGTGGTGCTCGGCGTGCGGACCGCCGGCGGCGCGGTGGTGGTCCCGCCCGTGGAGTACGACCCCGTCACCGCCGAGGAGATCCGCGACCTCGTCGAGGTCGCCGCCACCGGCACCGTCACCACCTGGGCCTGGAATCCGGCCCCCCGCCCGAACCAGCCGCTGGACACCCCCTTCGCCTGGGTCCTGGTCACCCTCGACGGCGCGGACACCGCGATCCTGCACGCCCTCGACGCCCCCGGCCCCGAAGCGGTCCGCACCGGCATGCGGGTGCGGGTGCGCTGGGCCGCCGACCGCATCGGGGCGATCACCGACATCGCCTGCTTCGAACCCCACGACGGCGCCGCCCCCACCGGGGACGCCGCCGGAGCCGTCCCGCACGACGGGGTGTTCGCCGACGCCGTCACCGGCATCGTCGCCGAGGCCCGCCTGGACTACACGTACAGCCCCGGCCGCGCCCAGACCGCCTACATCGGCGGCCTCGCCGAGCGCAAGACCATCGGCGAGCGCTGCCCCTCCTGCCACAAGGTGTACGTCCCGCCCCGGGGTGCCTGCCCCACCTGCGGGGTCGCGACCACCGACCGGGTGGAGGTGGGGCCGGCCGGTACCGTCACCACCTTCTGCATCGTCAACATCAAGGCGAAGAACCTCGACATCGAAGTCCCCTACGTCTACGCGCACATCGCCCTCGACGGCGCCGGCCTCGCCCTCCACGGCCGGATCGGCGGCATCCCGTACGACCAGGTCCGCATGGGCCTGCGCGTCGAGCCGGTGTGGAGCGACGACGGCGGTCACCCCGACCACTACCGTCCGACCGGCGAGCCGGACGCCGACTACGACGCGTACAAGGAGCTCATCTGATGGCCAGGACGAGCAGGCACGCACGGGAGGTCGCCGTCGTCGCCTTCGCCCAGAGCGACCACCTGCGCCGCACCGACGAGCTCAGCGAAGTCGAGATGGTCATGCCGGTGCTCCACCAGGTGCTGGGGCAGACCGGCCTGAAGGCCGGCGAGATCGGCTTCACCTGCTCCGGCTCCAGCGACTACCTCGCCGGCCGGGCCTTCTCCTTCACCATGACCCTCGACGGGGTCGGCGCCTGGCCGCCGATCTCGGAGTCGCATGTCGAGATGGACGGCGCCTGGGCCCTGTACGAGGCGTGGGTCAAGATCCAGACCGGTGAGGCCGACACGGCCCTCGTCTACGCCTACGGGAAGTCCTCGCCGGGCTCGGTGCGCGACGTCCTGACCCGCCAGCTCGACCCGTACTACGTCGCCCCGCTCTGGCCCGACTCGGTGGCCCTCGCCGCCCTCCAGGCCCGGGCCCTCATCGACGCGGGCGACACCGACGAGGGCGCCCTGGCCGCCATCGGCGCCCGCAGCCGGGCCGACGCCGCGGCCAATCCGCACGCCCAGCTCACCGGGGCCGTCCCGCAGGGCGACTACCAGGTGGCGCCGCTGCGGACCGGCGACTGCCCGCCCGTGGGCGACGGAGCGGCGGCCGTGGTCCTCGCCGCCGCGGACGTGGCGCGCCGGCTGTGTGCGCGGCCGGCCTGGATCACCGGCATCGACCACCGCATCGAGGCCCACGGCCTGGGGCTGCGCGACCTCACCGACTCCCCGTCCACGCGGACCGCCGCCGAGCAGGCCGGCTTCTTCGAGGCCCCGGTGGACACGGCGGAGCTGCACGCACCCTTCTCCTCCCAGGAGGTCGTGCTCCGCAAGGCCCTCGGGCTCGGCGCGGGCGTCGCCGTCAATCCGTCGGGCGGGGCCCTCGCCGCCAACCCGATGATGGCCGCCGGTCTGATCCGGATCGGCGAGGCCGCCGCCCGCATCCACCGCGGCGCGTCCGACCGGGCCGTCGCCCACGCCACCTCCGGCCCCTGCCTCCAGCAGAACCTGGTCGCCGTCCTGGAAGGGGACCGAGCATGAGCACATCGGGCAAGGAGCCGGTCGCCGTCGTCGGCATCGGCCAGACCAAGCACGTCGCGGCCCGCCACGACGTCTCCATCGCCGGACTGGTCAGGGAGGCCGCCGCCCGGGCCCTCGCGGACGCCGAGCTGACCTGGGCGGAGATCGACGCCGTCGTCATCGGAAAGGCCCCCGACTTCTTCGAGGGCGTGATGATGCCGGAGCTGTACCTGGCCGACGCCCTCGGCGCGGTCGGCAAACCCATGCTCCGCGTGCACACGGCCGGTTCGGTCGGCGGCTCCACCGCCCTGGTGGCCTCCAACCTCGTCGCGGCCCGCGTCCACCGGACGGTCCTGACCCTCGCCTTCGAGAAGCAGTCCGAATCCAACGCCATGTGGGGCCTGTCGCTGCCCGTCCCCTTCCAGCAGCCCCTGCTGGCCGGAGCCGGCGGCTTCTTCGCCCCGCACGTGCGCGCGTACATGCGGCGCACGGGCGCGCCCGACACCGTCGGCTCGCTGGTGGCCTACAAGGACCGCCGCAACGCGCTCAAGAACCCGTACGCGCACCTGCACGAGCACGACATCACCCTGGAGAAGGTCCAGGCCTCGCCGATGCTGTGGGACCCGATCCGGTACTCCGAGACCTGCCCCTCCTCGGACGGGGCCTGCGCGATGGTCCTCACCGACCGGGCGGGCGCCGCCCGTTCGCCGCGACCGCCGGCGTGGGTGCACGGCGGCGCGATGCGCAGTGAGCCCACCCTCTTCGCCGGGAAGGACTTCGTCTCCCCGCAGGCGGGCAAGGACTGCGCGGCGGACGTCTACCGGCAGGCGGGGATCACCGACCCGCGCCGCGAGATCGACGCGGTCGAGATGTACGTGCCGTTCTCCTGGTACGAGCCCATGTGGCTGGAGAACCTCGGCTTCGCGGACGAGGGCGAGGGCTGGAAGCTCACCGAGGCGGGGGTGACCGAACTCGACGGCGACCTCCCCGTGAACCCGTCGGGCGGGGTCCTGTCCACCAACCCGATCGGCGCTTCCGGCATGATCCGCTTCGCCGAGGCCGCCCTCCAGGTCCGCGGCCAGGCCGGCGAGCACCAGGTCCCCGACGCGCGGCGGGCGGTGGGACACGCGTACGGAGGCGGCGCACAGTTCTTCGCGATGTGGCTGGTGGGAGCGGAGGAACCGGTCGGCTGAGCGCGGCCGGGGCGTGCGAGCCGGGTGCCGGACCGGTCGCGGGTGACTCACCGTGGCCTGTGCGGCACCCGCCGCGGTGGATAACCTTGCTCCCGGACGACGTACCGGGAGGAGCACGCACGTGGCCGAGAGCATGACTTCACAGCCCCTCGCTGGATGGGGGAAGCCGGACCTCGATCTCACCGAGGCGCAGTGGCAGTCGACGAGCCGGGGAGCGGGTGACGTCCAGATCGCCTTCGTCGAGGGGTTCATCGCGCTGCGCAACAGCGAGCGCCCCGAAAGCCCTTCGCTGATCTTCGCGCCGGACGAGTGGCGCAAGTTCGTCCTGGGCGCGCGGGGCGGCGAGTTCGACCTGACGTAACCGGACGCACGCGGGGCACCACCGGGCGCGGAGCCGCCGCCCCGGTGGCCCGCCCGCCGGCCGCCGAGCCCGTGACCGTCCTGGAAGCCCTCGCCGCGCGCTCCGCGGGCGGGCTGAAACGACAGCCGAGCCAAGGTCCTTTACACCCCGGGCCGGAGCCCCGGCAGGAAGATCGGGTACTTTCCCGCAGCGCCCTCCCACCCCGCGCGCGCGGGCGTACGCTGGTGCTCCGAACAGGCCTGAGAGGTACCAGCCATGACGGAACGCCGGAGCCGCGTGCGGCGCGCCCTGATCGAACGCGAGGCCGAACTCGGCACCGTGGACGCGGCCCTGGACCGGCTCACCGGAACCGGACCGGACGCGGGCGGCGCCCTGCTCGCCTTCTCGGGACCCGCCGGCCTCGGCAAGACCACCCTCCTCGCCGAACTGCGCCGCCGTGCCCGAGCCCGCTCCTGCACCGTCCTCGCCGCCCGCGGCGGCGAGCGGGAGCAGAGCCAGCCCTTCCACGTCGCCCGCCAGCTCATCCAACCCCAGCTGGCCGGCACCCCCGAGGGCGAACTCCGCGCCGTCCTCGGCGGCTGGTACTCCATCGTCGGCCCCGCCCTCGGGCTCTGCGCCCCCGAACAGGGCGCCCCGCCCGACCCCCAGGGCCTGCGCGACGGCCTCGACTGGGTCCTGACCCACCTCGTCGTCCGGCGGGCCCCCGTCGTCCTCGTCCTCGACGACGCCCACTGGGCCGACCCCGAGTCCCTCGGCTGGCTCGCCGCCTTCGCCCCGCGCGCCGAACACCTCCCGCTCCTCCTCGTCGTCGCGTACCGCCCCGACGAGCTGCCCGCGCACGCCGAGGCCTTCCGTACGCTGCCCGGACGCGCCGGACAGCGCCCCCTGCCCCTGGCCCCGCTGACCCCGGCCGCCGTCGCCGCCCTCGTCCGCGGGTCGCTCGGCGACCACGCCGACGACGCCTTCTGCCAGGAGGCCTGGACCGTCACCACCGGGAACCCCTTCGAAGCCGTCGAACTCACGGCCAAGATCCGGGAGAAGGGCCTTCCCCCGGTCGGGGCCAGCGCCCCGCTGCTGCGCGACCTGGCCGCCGCCCAGCGCGGCAGCGGCCTCATCGCCCGGCTGGAGCGGCTCGGCCCCTCCACCGTCCGCTTCGCCTGGGCCTGCGCCGTCCTCGGCACCGCCATCCCCCGGGAGCTCGCCGCCCGCGTCGCCTCCCTCGGCGCCGAGGAGGCCGTCGACGCCACGGGCAGGCTCCGCGACGCCCGCATCCTGTCCGGCGCCGGCGAAGAGCCCGACGCGGGACTGGAGTTCGTCCACCCCCTGATCGCCACCGCCATCTACCGGTCCATCCCCGACGCGCTGCGGGTCGCCCTGCACGGCAGGACCGCCGCAGCCGTCGTCGACGCCGGGCTGGGAGCCCCCGCCGCGGCCCGCCACCTCCTGGAGACCCGCCCCGAGAACGACCCCTGGGTGGTACGCACCCTGCGCGAGGCCGCCGCCGAGAACCTCCGGGCGGGCGCCCCCGAAGCCGCCCGCCGCCAACTCGCCCGCGCCCTCCTCGAACCGCCGGGCTTCCGGGAGCGCGCCGCCGTCCTCTACGAACTCGGCTGCGCCTCCCTGCTCACGGAGCCGGCCAACACCGTCAACCACCTGCGCGACGCCCTCGCCGAGCCGGTCGACGACACCGCCCTGCGCCAGGGCATCGTCATCCGCCTCGCCCAGGTGCTGTCCCACAGCGACCACCTCTCCGAGGCCTCCGACCTGCTCGCCCGGGAGATCCCGCGGACCCAGGACCCGCGTGCCCGGCTGCGCCTGCAGTCCGAGCAGTTCATGTGGGACGCCTTCAACGCCGCCGAACCCGACTCGCCGACCCGCTCCCGGCGGCTGGCGAAGCTCGCCGACCGGCTCACCGGCCGCGACCTCACCGAGCGGTACGTCATCGGACTGCGCACCTGGGACGCCTGCCTGCGCGGCGAGCCCGTGGACGTGGTCCTGCACCACGCCGGGCGGGTCCTGCGGGAACCCTTCAGCTGGGCGTACGCCGACCACGGCTTCGAGGTACCGGTCCTCACGGCCATGGTCCACCTGTACGCCGACCGGCCCTGGAAGGCGGAGGAGCTCTTCGACGCGGGCACCGCCGAATTCGAACGCCAAGGTTGGCGCGGGGCGCACCTGTCCTTCGCCCACAGTCTCCGCGCATACATCCGCTACCGGCGCGGACGGCTGGTGGAGGCGGAGGAGCTGGCCCGGGCCGGGCTGCGCCTCGCCGAGCGCGTGGGCCGCCGCACGCCCGTGCACTGGTACGCCATCGCCATCCTCATCACCACCCTGCTCGCGCGCGGCCGCGTCGACGAGGCCTGGGAGCTCGCGCGGGAGCACGACTACGGCAAGCCCTTCCCGGCGGCCGTCGTCTTCCCCGACTCCCAGACCGTCTACGCCGAACTGCTCCTGGCCCGCGGGGACGCGAAGGCGGCCGTCGTCGAGCTGGAGGCGGTGGACCGGAGGCTGACCCCGCGCGGCATCCAGAACCCGGCCTGGTGCCCGTGGCAGCTCCACCTGGCCCGCGCGGTGGCCGCCGACGACCCCGGGCGGGCGCGGGAGCTGGCCGCCGACGCGGTCGCCCGGGCACGGGCCTTCGGGGCCCCCTCGGGCATCGGCCAGGCCCTGCGGGTCGCGGCCGAGGTCGCCGACCGGGGCGAGCGCGAAGCCCTCCTGCGGGAGTCCGTGGCCCTGCTGTCCGCTTCTCCCGCCGGGTACGAACTGGCGTGCGCACTGGCCGCGTCGGGCACGGAGCTGCAGGACCGGGACCTGCTGACCCAGGCCGTGGTGACGGCCAGGGACTGCGGCGCGGACGGCCTCGCGGGCCGGGCCACCGAGCACCTGCTCGCGCTGGGGGGCGCCCTGCCGTGCGGCTCGTCCTGGCAGGACGAGCTGACCGAGGAGGAACTCCTCGCCGCCGAGCACGCGGCCCGCCAGGACGAGACCCCCGGCCCGGAGCGGGCCCCGGTGCCCGGCCCGGAGCTGTCGGCGGCCTGCCGCAAGCTGGGCACGGACCGCCCCGGACTGCGCTCCGCACTCCGGGCGCGCACCGCGGCCCCGGCCTGACGGCGCACCGCGGCTCTGGCCTGACCGCGCACCCCGGTCCTGGCTCGACCGCGCACCGTCGCGTGTGCTTGACCGCGCGCGGCGGCTCAGGGCCTGACCGCATGCCGCGGCCCCGGCCCGACCGCGCACCGTCGCCCGCGCTTGACCGCGTGCGGCGACCCCGCGCTTGACCGCGCGCCGCCGCCCCGGGCTACCCCGCGCCGCGGCCGAGCCGGGCCCCCCGTCCGGCCGCGCACCGGCTGTACGTCACGGGCCGGCGCATCCGCCCCACCTCGGCCCGGACGAGACCGCGCCGGCGGGCTCGCTCGCCGACCGCACCTCGCCTCCTTCGCCGATCGTGCCGCGGTCGCCGTCGGGAAAGACCGGGCCGCTGAACCGGGGTGCGGGCGGGCGGGGCCGCCGGTGCCCGGCTCCCACCGGCCCGAGCGGGCGTTCCGGTTGCCGGGACGGCTGCGGTGTGCCGATCCGGTCCGCCCCCGCGTCGCGCCGCCCGGTACCGCCCGGCGGGCAGCGGCCGCCCCGCGGCGGAGGACCCGGCGCGGCACGGGCTGCGGGCGGGCGGGATGCGGGGGCCGGGGCCGGGGCCGGAAAACTCCTCCGGCCACGTACCATGGCGGCATGTCCTTCCTCCGCCGCCACCGCGCCGCCACACCCGCCGGCCCGGACTTCGACGTCCTGGCCATGGACCCGGGGGACTGGCCGGGCAATCTCGGGGCCGGGCTGCTGCCCGCGCCCGACGGCAGCTGCCAGGGTGTCTTCCTCCGCTACGACCTGTTCGGCGGACGCGGCCCCGCGATGATCATCGGCAACCTCCCCGAGGGATCGCCCGCCCGCGACCTCTCCGAGGGCCAGGTCCCCTTCGAGGTGGCGCAGCTCCTCGACGCACTGGAGAACGACGAGGACGTCGAGGTCACCGGTGCCGAGGACTGCCCCGTCATGCAGGGCGACAACCTGCTCATCGTCCGGAAGATCAAGCTGTCGGAGTCGCGCATCTCCTGCGTCCAGTTCGACCGCAGCGACAACGTCCTGGTCACCATCGCCAGCTGGGACCGCCCGATCACCGACGACCTCTACGCCCTCCTGAAGCCCCTCCCCGCCGAGCTCTTCCAGCAGGGTTAGGCCGTCACCCGGGGGACGCAGGGCCACCGGGTCACCACGTCAGGCGTCCGCGATGTCGTTCGCCGCCACGTAGCCGAACGTCATCGCGGGACCGATCGTCGAGCCGGCCCCCGCATAGCTGTGGCCCATCACCGCCGCACTCGCGTTGCCCGCCGCGTACAGGCCCCGGATCACCGAGCCGTCCGCGCGCAGCGCCCGGGCCCGCGCGTCCGTCACGATGCCGCCCTTGGTGCCCAGGTCCCCCGGCACGATCTTGAACGCGTGGAACGGCGGCGCCCAGACCGGTGCCAGGCACGAGTTCGGCTGCACGTTCGGGTCCGTGTAGTAGTGGTCGTACGCCGTGTCCCCGCGGTGGAAGTCCGCGTCGGTCCCCGTCCACGCCTGCGCGTTGAAGCGGTTGAGCGTCGCCCGCAGGGCACCCGCCGGGACCCCGATCTGGCCCGCGAGGGCGTCCCACGTCCACGCCTTCTTCGCCGCACCGGCCTCGTACCAGGAATCCGGGAAGGGGAACGTCGGCAGGACGTCCTTGAACAGGTACTTGTTGCGGTAGTTCTGGTCCACGATCAGCCAGGCCGGGATGTGCGAGCCCGGAGCGCCGCGGTCCTTGTCGTACATCACGTGCACCACGTCGCTGTACGGAGCCGCCTCGTTGACGAACCGCGCCCCGTTGCGGTTGACGATCAGTCCGCCCGGCAGGGTCCGTTCGGCGAGGCAGAAGTACGGTTCACCGGGCAGCGGGATCGACGGGCCCCACCACGCGTCCTCCATCAGCCCGAGCGCGGCCCCGGCCCGCTGCCCCGCCCGGATGCCGTCGCCCGTGTTCTCCTTCGCGCCCACCGACCACTGGGTGCCGATCGGCTGCTGCTGGTACTGGGCCCGCATCTGCGCGTTGTGCTCGAAGCCCCCCGAGCCGACGACCACGCCCTTGCGGGCGCGCACGGTGCCCCGTACGCCCTCCTTCTCCACCACGACCCCGGTCACCGCGCCGCCCTCCTGGACCAGGTCCACCAGCGGGCTGTTCAGCCACACCGGCACCCCCGCCCGCTGCAGCCCCGCCCGCAGGCCCGCCGCCAGGGACTGGCCCATGGTCAGCGGCTTCTCACCGCGCAGCGCCGCCTTCGTGCCGCGCGCCAGGCACTCCGTGGACACCGCGAGGCCCTTCGCGCTCACCGCTGCCAGGTTGAGCCACTTGTAGTCCTGGCTGAACACCACCATTCCGGCCGGGACGGGCAGGTACGCCGGGTTCAGCCGGGCCAGTTCGGCGCCCAGGACGTTCCCGTCGAGCTGGTCCGGCTCGACGGACCGGCCGTTCGGCAGCCCGCCGGGCAGATGGGGGTAGTAGTCGCTGTACCCCTCCATGAAGCGGAACCGGAGCGGGCTGTTCGCCATCACGAAGTCCAGCATCCGGGGCCCGTTGGCGAGGAACGCGGCCTGGCGGTCGGCCGGCACCCCGGGCCCTACGACGGCCGACAGGTACGTCGCCGCCTTCTGCGGGGTGTCCGGGACGCCCGCGGCCAGGATGACCGAGTTGTTCGGCAGCCAGATCCCCGCCCCGGACCGGGCCGCCGACCCGCCGAAGGTCGGCGCCTTCTCGACCACCAGGACGCTCAGCCCGCGCCGGGCGGCGGTGAGCGCGGCGGTCATCCCGGCGGCCCCCGACCCGACGACGACCACGTCGTACTCGCCGAGCGGGACCCCGCCGTCGGCGGCGGCGGCCCGCGCCGCGGCGGACGGCACCACTGCGGCGGCGGCCACGGCGGCCCCCGCCCCGGCCAGCACGGTCCGTCTGGACGGGAGGGACCCGGGGGAGGTGCGGGAAGCGCTCGCGGACATGGGCAGGCTCCAGCGGTGGGGAGGAGGGGATGGCTCCAGCATGTCTGATGCTCAGTCAGAAAAGGTGTTCGGGGGATCATGTGATGTCAAGGCATGCGGCACCCCGGGCCGCCCCGCGCACACACGGGCGAAGCCCCGCGGCGGTGGGGGCCGTGGGGCTTCGCGTAGAGGAGACCGGATCAGCGCGTGCCGACCGCCGCACGGACCGCCCTGCGGGCCATCCCGGCGTCGTCGTGCAGGCGGCGCAGCAGCAGCCGCTGCTCCTCGCCGGAGGAGAGGGCGCCCGCCACCGGGGACGGCACCGAGGGAGGAGCCAGCATCGAGCGCTGGATCGCGGTCTCGGACATCCGGATCTCCCGGGTCAGTACCAGCATCAGGTTGACCAGGAAGGCGTCCCGCGCGGCCGGTCCGGCGGACTGGGCGAGCCGGCTGATCTGGGAGCGGGCGGCCGGGGCGTCGCCCAGAACCGTCCACAGCGTCGCCAGGTCGTAGCCCGGGAGGTACCAGCCCGCGTGCTCCCAGTCGAGCAGCACGGGCCCGGCCGGCGACAGCAGCAGGTTCGACAGCAGCGCGTCGCCGTGGTTGAACTGCAGGGGGGTGCCCGACAGCTTCACCCCGTGCAGCAGCTTCTGCAGGTCGCCGAGGTCCCGGTCGGTCAGCAGGCCCAGCTCGTAGTCACGGGAGATCCGCCGCGCGTAGTTCAACGGGGACCCGAACAGCTCGGCCGGGGGCTGCCACTGGTTGACCCGTGACAGCGCGCCCAGGGCCGCCCGCAGGTCCACCCGCGGCGGCGCCTCCGCGGGGTGGCGCTGGAGCGCCGCGACCCGGCCCGCCATCCGCTCGACCACCAGCGTGCAGTTCTCCGGGTCGGCGGCGATCAGCCGCGGTACCCGGACCGGCGGCCGGTGCCGGACGAACGCCCGGTACGCCGCTATTTCGTGCTGGTACCGCTCGCGCCACTCGGGTGAGTGATCCAGTAAGACCTTCGCCACGGCGGTCATCCGTCCGGTGGTCCCCACCAGGAGGACCGACCGGCCGCTGCGCCGCAGCACCTGGACCGGGGCGAACTCCGGACAGATCCGCTGCACCGAGGCGAGCGCGGTGCGCAGTTGCGCGCCCTGCGGCCCGGAGAGGTCGATCCTGCCGCTCGGCGGCTGCGAACCGGTGCTCGGGATCCGCCGGGCCCGTACGGCGCCCTGCGCCGGGGCCGCGGGGCGGCCGGGGTCGAGGTAGGGGCCGCCGCCCGCCTGGAGCGTGCGGTGCGGCCGAACCGGTGCGGACACGGAGGACGTTGATGCGTACATGGCGTTACGGATCCCTTCGTGCGCCGACGAGTTGCGTACGCCACCCCGCCGGACCCCGTCTTCACCCTGGGGAGTTCCGCCGGTGACCGGGGCGGGGAGGCGCATTCCTACCTGACACCCGGGGGTCCCTGGCGAACCACGGGGCGAGCCCTGGCGAAGCCTGGCGAATAGTCGCTGGGCATCTGACGGCGGGCTACTGTCAACTCAGCCGAGAACCTGGGGGCTTGACGTGAGCAAAGGTCCGAACACCCGCTTGAACGACCTGTTCGGCCTGGCCGGCTGGTCGAAGGGCGAGCTGGCGAGGATGGTGAACCGGCAGGCGGCGGCCATGGGCCACCCGCAGCTGGCCACCGACACCTCGCGGGTACGGCGCTGGATCGACATGGGGGAGACCCCGCGCGAACCGGTTCCCACGGTACTGGCAGCACTGTTCACCGAGCGGCTCGGTCGTGTCGTGACCATCGAGGACCTCGGGTTCGTACGGCAGCGGCGCACCGCGAAACGGCAGTCGGACGGGGTTCAGGAGAACCCCGACGGACTGCCCTGGGCGCCCGAACGCACAGCCGCGGTCCTCACCGAATTCACGGGAATGGACCTCATGCTCAACCGTCGCGGTCTGATGGGCGCGGGCGCCGTGCTCACCGCCGGCTCCACGCTCAGCAACACCATGTACGACTGGCTCCACGCCGACCCGGCCCGCGCCAAGCAGGCGCAGGGCTTCGGGAAAGGCCACCAGGCCGACCCCGCGGGCTACGACCGCTACGAGGCGGCCCCGATCGGCTCCCAGGAGATCGAGGCCCTGGAGCGCTCGGTGGACGTGTTCCGCGCCTGGGACGCCTCCAGAGGCGGCGGGCTCCAGCGCAAGGCCGTGGTCGGGCAGCTCAACGAAGTGGGGGGGATGCTCGCCTACCACCACCCCGACCACCTCCAGCGCAGGCTCTGGGGGGTGGCGGCCAACCTGGCGGTGCTCGCCGGGTGGATGTCCCACGACGTGGGCCTCGAACCCACCGCCCAGAAGTACTTCGTGATCGCCGCGCACGCCGCCCGCGAGGGCGGGGACCGGCCGCGGGCCGGGGAAGCGCTGTCCCGCGCCGCCCGGCAGATGGTCCACCTCGGCAAGCCGAACGAGGCCCTGGACCTGATGAAGCTGGCGCAGTCCGGCTCGGGCGAGCAGACCCTCCCGCGCACCCGCGCGATGCTGCACACCATCGAGGCCTGGGCGCAGGCCGCCATGGGCAAGGGCCAGGCCATGCGCCGCACGCTCGGCGAGGCGGAGGAGCTCTTCGTCTCCGACAAGGGGGACGTGCCGGCGCCGAGTTGGATGCAGAGCTTCGACGAGGCCGACCTGCACGGCATGCAGGCCCTGGCGTACCGGACGCTCGCCGACCACGACGCGGCGGCGGCCCCGTCCGCCGCACGGCACGCCAAGGAGGCGCTGAGGCTGCGCGGTCCCGGCTACCAGCGCTCACAGATCTTCGACTACATCTCCCTGGCCTCGGCCTGCTTCATCGCGGACGACCCCGAACAGGCCGACCGCTACGCCCGGCTGGCCCTGGTGTCGATGAACGAGACGTCCTCCCACCGGACCTGGGACCGGCTCCGCGAGATGTACCGGCTCACCGGCCAGTACGCCGGCTACCCGTGCATCGAGGACCTTCGTGAGGAGATCGAACGTGCCCTCCCCGACAGCCCCGCGCCCACGCGCCGCACGCGCGGTACGGAGGTGTAGTCCTCCGCCGCCGTACCGCCCGCCCCCGCACGCACGACGGGAAGGGCCGCGCCGGGCGGCGCGGCCCCGAAGACCGTACGTACGCGCGTGCCGTTCGAGGCCGCGCGGCTACCCCCGGACCCGTGCCACGAGCACGCACGAGTCGTCCTCGCGCTCGCCCGCGTCGAACGGCTCGATCACCATGCGTACGCACTCCTGGGCCGACCGGGCCGCGGTGATCCGCGGCGCGAGCGCCAGCAGCCGTCCGGTCACGTCCGTCCGTCCGGACTCGGCGCCGTGCGGGGCCAGTCCGTCGGTGTGCAGGACGAGTACGTCGCCCACTTCGAGCCGCTCCTCGGCCTGTCCGTACGACGCCCCGGAGGTCGCGCCCAGCAGCACGCCCTCCGGCGGCACCAGGGCGCGGCCCGATCCGCCGCGGAAGAGCAGGGGGGCGCTGTGGCCGGCCTGCGCCCAGGACAGGAGGCGGTGCGCGGGGTCGTAGTGGCAGCAGACGGCCGAGCCGAGCGCGGGCTGGACGGAGGTCTCCAGGAGCTGGTTGAGCCAGCCCATCAGGGGGCCGGGCTCGATCCCGGCCATCGCCATGCCGCGCAGGGCGCCCAGCATCATCGCCATCCCCGAGGTGGCGGTCACGCCGTGGCCGGTGAGGTCCCCGACGGTCAGCATCGAGCGCCCGGCGGGGAGGTCCAGCGCGTCGTACCAGTCACCGCCGACCGGCGCGCCGGTCGCGGACGGCAGGTAGTGCGCGGCCACGTCCAGTGCGGCCGTGTCGCGGTGCGGGAACCGCAGGGAGCCGCGCCACGGGGGGAGCACGGCTTCCTGCAGCTCGACCGCCAGCCGGCGCTCGGTCTGCGCGACCTCCCGCCGGCGTTGCAGCGAGTCGTGTGTCTCGCGCACCGCCCGCTGGCTGCGGCGCAGTTCACTCACGTCCCGGATGACCGCCCACATGGAGGCGGTGCATCCGTCGGAGTCGAGTACCGGCTCGCCCCTCATGTGCAGTGTCCGGACCCGGCCGTCGGCCCGGACGACGCGGAACTCGCCGTCGATCGGCCGACCGTCCACCAGGCAGTCCGTCACCCAGGCGGTGAGCAGCGGCTGGTCGTCGGAGAAGAGGGTGGAGCCCAGCTCGTCGAGGGGGAGCGCACCCTTCTCCGGGGAGCGGCCGAAGATCTGGAAGAGTTCGTCGGACCAGTGGACCTCGTCGGTCAGCAGGTTCCACTCGGCACTGCCGACGCGGGTGCGGCGGTCCTCCGGCCCAGGCTCGTCCGGTCTGTCCGTCCCTGACGTCCCTGCCGGGAGTTCGGTCAGCTCGGGTGCGGGCGGCAGTCCCTCCTTGAGCTGGCCGAGGTGACGGCCGAGGTCCTCCAAGTGGTGCACGGCCAGATCGCACAGCGCGCGCTGCCAGCGGCCCTCCGCGTCGCCGTCGTCCGCGACCGCGCCGCGGCGGACCGCGTCGACCTCACCGCGCAGGCGCCGGGTCTGGGTGATCAGCGCGTCCACGGGCCCCGGCTCCGGTGGTTGCGCGGAACGGTCCGCGAACAGGTGGGACGGCATGAGGACTCCGATACAGGCGCGGCACGGCCAAGTCTGAAGGAAAGACCGGTAACGACTGTGGCACAGCCCGCGGGGGCACGTAAGGAGTTTGGCAACATCCGGGCCGTGCTTGCTCTCGGCATATGCCCCGGGCCTCCGGGCCGCTCGGCGGTGTGCGAACGAATCCGGTCAGCGCCCTTGCGGCGCCCGGCCGACGGCCCCGGCGGAGGTGGAACGCGGCGGCCGCCGCCCGCGTGCGGTTCCGTACGGCGGACCCCGGGCGAGGGGGGTCCCGACCGCCGGGAAAACCGGCCATGGGGCGGCGGCCGCTCGATCGTACGGCCGAGGCGTGCGAGCGGTGGCCGGAGCCCGACTTCCGTGCGGCGGGCCGGGCGTGTCGGGCGCGGCACCCCCCGAACGGAGCGGGCGCCGGGCTCCGCGGAGCTCTTCCCCGGCCCGCGTGTGATCGCTACTGTACGTGTCGGTAATGACCGGGGGAGGTCCGCGCGGGCGGATCCGCGCAGGGCGGGGACACGACGACATGACCGGGCAGAGCCACGCCGTCGGCCAGAGCCACGCCACCGGCGACGGCACCGGGCAGAACGGCGGTGCCGGGCCGGGCGACGTTGCCGGGCAGGGGCACGCCGCCGGGCCGGGCGGCGGGCCGGGCGGCGCCCCCGGACGGGCCGGCTTCGCCGGGGGCAGCCGCCGCTCCTTCCTCACCTACCTCGTCGCCGCGCCGACCCTGGCCCTCGTCACCCGGGCCGGCGCCGACGCGGTCGCCCCGCAGCCGGCCCACGCCGTGGTCCCGTCGCTGCCCGCCGTCGCCGATGTGATCGACCTCGGCGACCTGTTCATCCTGGCCGGTGCTCCCACGGCAGCCCTGCTGGCACTCGCCGTCGAGGCGGACGGCACGATCCGCTTCCGGCTGCCGCGCGAGGAAGTCGGCCAGGGGCTCACCACCGCCGTGGCGATGCTCGTCGCGGAGGAGCTCGACGCACCGCTGGGCGCCGTGCGCGTGGAGCTGGACGACGCGCGTCCCGAGCTCCTCTTCAACCAGCTCACCGGCTCATCCAATTCCGTCCGCTCCCTCTACGGGCCGGTCCGCCAGTGCGCGGCCACGGCCCGGGCCCGCCTGATCGCCGCCGCCGCCCGTCGCTGGAGCCTCCCCGCGGCCTCGCTGACCACCGCGAACGGCGCGGTCCGCGCCCCCGACGGCCGCACGGCCGGCTACGGCTCGCTCGCCGGGGCGGCCGCGGACCCGGCCCTGGTCGTGCTCGGCGCCACCCCCAAGAAGACCGCCGACCACACCCTGGTCGGCCGGCCCACCGGACGCGTCGACGCCCGCGCCATGGTCACCGGCGCCCAGCGGTACACGCTCGACCTCGACGTGCCGGGCGCCGCACCCTGCGTGGTGCGCCGCCCGCCCACCCTCGGCGGCAGCGTCCGGTCCGTCGCCAACCTCGCCGCCGTCCGCGCCATGCCCGGCGTGCTGCACGTGGTGACCGTCGCGACCGGGGTCGCCGTCGTCGCCGAGACCTTCGGCCAGGCGCTGGACGCCAAGGCCGCCCTCCAGGTCACCTGGGGCCCCGGGCCCGCCGACGGGCTGTCCGACGCTCAGGTCCGTACGAGGCTGCGCGCCGCCACCCCGCCACTGCTGGTGCCGCCGCTACTGACCCCGTACGTGGACGCCGAGTTCGACTTCGCCTTCGTCAGCCACGCCCCCATGGAGACGAACTGCGCCGTCGCCGACGTCCGCGACGACCGGGCCGAGATCTGGTCCGGGCTGAAGTCCCCGATCGTGGCCCGCGAGACCATCGCCGCGGATCTCGGGCTGCCGCTGGACCGGGTGCGGGTGCACGTGGTCCAGGCGGGCGGCTCCTTCGGCCGCCGCCTCTTCTTCGACGCCGCCCTGGAGGCCGCCCGGATATCGAAGGCCTGCCGCCGCCCGGTCAAGCTGATGTGGACCCGCGTCGACGACACCCGGCACGGCCGGATGCGCCCCGCCACCCACCACAAGATCCGCGCCACCCACCTGCTGGGTGAGGTGCTCAGCTTCGAACACCGGGTCGCCGCCGCCGAGACGGACTTCCGGCACGGCCTCGGCGAGATCGTCACCGCGACCGCCGCCCACCTGCCCCTCGGCATCGGCAACGCGACACTCGCCCAGACCCTCTTCCTGACGACCGTGAAGTCCCCCTACCACTTCGGGCTCACCACACAGGCCCTCGTCGAGGTGCCGACCGGCGTCCCCACCGGCTCCTGGCGCTCGGTGTACTCCGCCAATGCCCGTGGCGCCGAGGAGATCGTGGTCGACGAACTGGCCGCGGCGACCGGGAAGGACCCGTACCGCTTCCGGCGCGCCTTCCTGAAGACCGGCGCGCAGCGCGCCGTCCTCGACAAGGCGGCGCTGGAGGGGGAGTGGGGCCGCCCGATGGGCGCGGGCCGGGCGCAGGGCATCGCGTTCCACGAGGAGTACAAGTCGCGCACCGCCTGCCTGGTGGAGATCGACGTCCGCGATCCGGAGCACGTGCGCGTCACGAAGGCGGTCATCGCGGTGGACGTGGGGCTGCCCGTCAACCCGCGCGGACTGGAGGCCCAGATGCTCGGCGGCCTCACCGATGCCATCTCCACCACCTTGCGCGCCGGTCTGCACCTGGAGAAGGGGCTCCCGTTGGAGGGCAGTTACAGCCAGTTCCACTGGGCGCAGCAGCGCGACACGCCGCGGGACGTACGGGTCTTCGTGCTGCCGGCGACGGGGGAGAGCCCCGGTGGTGCGGGCGAGCTCGGCGTGCCCGCAGCGGTGGGCGCCATCGCCAACGCCTGGGCGCGGGCCACCGGTTCCAAGCCGCGCAGCTTCCCCCTCGATTTCGACGTCGACTTCACCCCCTATCCCCGATAGCCCCGGAGCCAGGAGTACGCCGTGCCCTCGCACACCTTCACCGTCAACGGGCGGAGCGTCACCGTGGACGCGCCCGACGACCTGCCCCTGCTGTGGGTGCTCCGCGACAAGCTGGGCGTCCACGGGCCCAAGTACGGCTGCGGCGTCGACGTCTGCAAGGCGTGCACCAGCCATCTCGACGGCGTGGACGTCCGCCCGTGCGTCGTGCCCGTCTCGGCCTGCGCGGGCAGGGCGGTGACCACGATCGAGGGGCTGGCCGACGGGGACGAGCTGCACCCGGTGCAGGAGGCCTGGCTCGAACAGGACGTCTCCCAGTGCGGCTTCTGCCAGCCCGGGCAGATCATGGCGGCGGTCGCCCTGCTGAAGCGCACCGCCGAGCCCACCGACGAGGACATCGACGCCATCGCCAACATATGCCGCTGCGGTACGTACTTCCGCATCCGCGAGGCGATCCGCAGCGCGGCCGCGAAGATGTGAGCACCGCAGCGGGCTGCGCCGCGCGTACGGGTCCGGGTCCGGGCGGGGACTCCCGCCCGGACCCGGACCCCGGGCCGCACCCGGGGCGGCTCAGCCCAGGAGCTTCTGCTTGGCCCGCTGGAACTCCTCCTCGCTCAGGTCGCCCTTGGCCTTCAGCTCGGAGAGTTTGACCAGGTTGTCCGCCCCCGCCCGGCCCGGGTCCTTGACGGTCTCCCGGATGTAGGCGTTGAAGGCCTCCTGGCGCTCCTGTGCGTGCTCGACCTCGCGCTTGCCCATGTTCCGGCCCCGGGCGATCACGTACACCAGTACGCCGAGGAAGGGGATCAGGATCAGGAACAGGAGCCACAGGGCCTTGATCCATCCGCTCATCTCGTGGTCGCGGAACACGTCCACGATGACCCGGAAGAGCAGGACCAGCCACATGACCCACAGGAAGATCCACATCACGGTCCAGAACGCGCCCAGCACCGGGTAGTCGTAGGCCAGGTAGGCAGATCCGTCCATGGCCGTCCTCCTTCCGTACCCGATCACCATCGCAGTGCCCGTTCAAGATCGCCACTGGCCGCCGCCAGGACGGGTTCGCGGTGGGGCACAGCCACCGAGGATTCCGCACTCCCCGTACCGCGAGGTGGCAGTCGAGCCGCGCGACGGGGCCCGGGCTCGGGTCGTCGGGCCGCGCGGCGGCCCCGCGCTCAGGCCGCCGGGCCGCCCGGCCGGCGCGCGCGGTCGGACGGCTTCGCCCGGGCGGTGCCACCCTCCCCGGCGGCCCGCTGGGTGACCGCCGCGTGTGCCAGCGCCAGTTCGACCACGTGCGCCGGATCGGCCAGGGCCCGGCCGGTGAGCTGCTCCAGGCGGCGCAGCCGGTTCGAGACCGTGTTGCGGTGGCAGTACAGGCGTTGCGCGGCGTAGGTCGTCGAGCCCTGACAGGCCAGCCACGTGCCCAGCGTGGTCAGCAGCACCCGGCGGTCCTCCGGGGGCAGCGCCAGCACCGGACCCAGCACCACCTGCCGCAGCCGCCCGGCCAGTTCGGCCTGGGCGGCGACCAGCGCCGCCGGCAGCCGCTCGTCGAGCAGGGCGGTGCGCGGACCCCCGGACAGCGGGGCGGTGCGCAGGGCCAGCGCCGCCAGCCGGTGGGCCCCGGGCAGCTCGGACGGTGCCTCCACGACCGGGCTGACCCCGGCGCGCAGCCCGAGCGGAGCCAGCAGGTCCCGTACGGACTCCAGCGGGTGGTGGCCCAGGTGCACCAGGCCGCTCTCCCCGTCGGCGCGCACCCGCCACAGCACGCGCGGCCCGTCGGCGGCGCGCGGTCCCTCCGCCACCCGGTGGGCGCCCGGGGAGGCCAGCACCACCACCGCGAAGCGACCCCGCTCCGGCAGTCCCAGCTGCGCCGCGGCCTCCGAGGCGGCGGGTCCCTCCACGGCCGCGGCGCCGTCCAGCAGCGCGTCGAGCAGGGCGGCGCGCCGCTCCCGGTCCCGGTCGGTGCGGGCGGCGGCCGTGCCGCGGTACGACTCGGTCACGGCGTCGGTCATCTGGTCCAGTACGTCCCACAGCACGGTCGCGCCCGGCAGCAGCGCGGGCAGCGCCGCCCGGTCGTGCGCCGCCACCGCCTCGGTGAGGGTCAGCCAGAGCAGCCGCCCGCCCCGCCGGTAGGTGCCCAGCAGGGAGGCGAGCGGCAGCCCCTGCTCGGCGCGGAGGGTGCCGGTGGCCCGGGCGTCGGCCAGCTCGACCGGCAGGCCGCGGGAGCTGCGGACCAGTCCGTCGACGGCCTGCCCGAGGTTGTGGTGGATGCGCTCGCGCAGCTCGGCCCGGCCGAGCAGGGCGGCGTAGGCCGGGTCCTCGGCCAGCGTCCGGTCGGCGAGCCGGTCCGCCGCCACGGCGAGCCGGCGGGACAGGTCCTCGCGTATCTCCTCGATGATCCGCTCCATGACCGGCAGCCTGACACGGGGGAGGGTGCGGTGGGGAGGGCCCGGACGGGCCGCATCCGCTACCGTGGCCGGAGCACTGCACGTGCAGTGCTCACCGTGCCGCGCGTCGTCCGGTGCCGGCGGTCCGCCCCGGCGTGTCCGGTGCCGTCCGCCCCGGCGCCGACCCCGAGAGGACGACCCGTGCGCCAGAATCCCCAACGCCGCGCCGGCCTGCTCGACGCCGCCATCGAGGTGCTGGCGCGCGAGGGCTCGCGCGGCCTGACCCTGCGGGCGGTCGACGCGCAGGCGGCCGTGCCCACGGGCACCACCTCGAACTACTTCGCCAACCGGGCCCAGTTGCTCGTGGAGATCCTGCACCGCACCCGCGAGCGCCTGGTCCCGGATCCCGCCGACCTGGCGGGCCCGCTGGACACCGAAGTGCTGCTCCACCAGCTGGTGGAGCGCATGCGGCGCGAGCGCAGCGTCCACATCGCGATGCTGGAACTGCGCCTGGAGGCCACCCGGCGCCCCGAGCTCCAGGCCGAACTGACGCGGTTCCAGGGCGAGGAGCTGCAGGCGAACGTCGACTGGCACCTGAAGGCGGGCCTTCCGGGCGACCGGCAGGGCGTGGTCCTGGTGTACCTCGCGATGCTGGGCCTGATCGTGGACGACCTGACCGCGCCGGGGCTGCTGGAGCCCCACCCGGTGGAGGACCTCGTCAAGGCGCTGGTGGACCGCCTCCTCCGGTAGCACCGCGACGTGTCGTCCGGGGGCGGGAGTTGGACCACCCTGCCGTGCGCGGCGGCCGTCCGGCGTACGTGCCCGAGGGGCGCAGGCCCGCGGACCGGGGGCATTGGTTGATCTTATGCTCAGGTTTACGCGAGTCAGCGGGGTTTGGGGCCGATGAGGGACTTTGATGGGTTTGCCAGACCTCGTACCGCAGCAGGGGGAGCACTCCATGGGCACCGAGCGCAGCCAGAAGGCCAGCACACCCACCCTGATCGGATCCGTGCAGCGCGCACTGCGCCTCGTGGAGGCGATGTACGCGGAGGGCGGCGCGACGGCCAAGCGGCTGGCGCGGGTCACCGGCATCCCGCTGCCGACCGTCTACCACCTGCTCCGCACCCTCAGCCACGAGGGCTACGTGAAGCGCGAAGGCGGCGCGTTCCGCTTGGCCGACGACCTCCCGCTCGCTTCGTGATCAAAAGGCGGCGGGTTCCGGCCAAGCTCTCACGTCCTTGGGCGCATGTTCCCGCGGAAAATGCCAGAACGCCCTTTCGTCCTGTGGAAGTTGAGTAAGTTCCCTCCTGTCGCGCCGACCGTGCACCCCGCACGTCCGGCCGGGAGGGGAGCCCCGCGTGCCCGGGATCGACGAATGCCTGCTCGAAGCCATGGCCCTGCCTGGTGCCCGGGGGGCCGCGCTGGTCGACTGGAGCAGCGGACTGGCCCTCGGCACCGCGGGCGACTCGCCCGTCGGAGACCACGAGACCACCGCCGCCGAGACCGCCGAGCTGGCCCGGGCCGCCGCCGAGTACGAGTCCTTCGCCCCGGCGGAATCCGACCGGATACCCGGCGGGGGAGCGGCCGCCGCAGCCGCCGGCCCGCCCGTCGAGGACCTGATCGTCACCACCCGCACCGGCTACCACGTGCTCCGCTTCGTCGAGACCAGCTTCGACAGCAGCGTCTTCCTGCACCTCTGGCTCGACCGCGCCGACGGCAACCTCGCCCTCGCCCGCCACCGCCTGCGCACCCTCGCCGAGGGACTGGTGCTCAGATGAGCGCCCCGTCCAGGGTCCCGCTGCCCGCCCCCATGACCGCCGTCTCCCCCCTCCTCACCCGGCTGGCCGCCGAACGCGCCACCGGCGCACTCCTGCGCGACCGGGGCACCCTCTTCCTGGAGGACGGACGCATCGTCCACGCCGAGAGCCCCGCCACCCCCGGCCTCGACGTGCTCCTCACCACCGGCGGCGGCCTGGCCCCCGAACGCTGGAACGAGGCGGTGAACCAGGCCGGCGCCCGGCGCCAGGTCGCCCGCTTCCTCGTCGACAGCGGCGGGCTGGCCGGCGGGGAGCTGGAGATATGCCACCTCGCCGCGATCTTCGACGCCGCGTTCTTCGCCCTGTCCCCGGGCAGCGGCCCCTCACGGTTCCGCCGCGGGGCCACCCACTGGATCGGCTCCGTCCGCTCGGTCCCGGCGGACGCCGTGGAGCGCGAGACCCGGCGCCGCCGCGAGCTGCTCGACGCGGTCTGGCCCTACCCGCTGCTGGACACCGCCCCCGTGGTGCCGCGGGCCGCCGCGCCCGGCCAGACGGTCACCGCCCGCCAGCGGCTCCTGCTCCGGCAGGCGGACGGCGTGCGGACCCCCGCGGACCTCGCGTGGGTGCTGGGCCGGCCCGCCTTCCACACGCTGCTCGACGTACGGCGCCTCGCGGCGGCCGGACTCGTCGAGACCCCGCACGCCCCGGCTCCGGCGCCCGCCCCGGAGCCGCTTCCCGACTGGATGACCCAGGCCCAACCCCCGGACGTGGCACTGCTCCGCCGGTTACGCGACGCACTGGAGGCAAGCCTGTGAGGCTCCCGCTGCGACCGGCCCTGCGGGCCGACCGTTCCGAGCGGAGGCAGCCGGAGCGGCAGTCCGAAAGGAGAAAGGCCGACATGAGTACGGTGCCCGCCGAGGCCGAGGCCGAGATACTCGCCGAGCTCCGCAGGCTCCGGGCCCGGGTCCCGCAGCTCACCGGCGCACTCGCCGCGAGCGTCGACGGCCTGGTACTCGCCCAGGACAGCGCCGCCACGGAGGCCGAGACCGTCGCCGCCCTCACCGCGGCCGCACTCGGCGTGGCCCAGCGGCTCAGCGACTGCACCGGCCAGGGCGGATTCCGCGAGCTGCTCGTCCGGGGGGAGCACGGCTACGTCGCCACGTACGCGGCGGGCGAGGCGGCCGTGCTCACCCTCACGGCGGAGCCGCGGGTGAACGTCGGCCGCCTCCACCTGGAGGCCCGGCGCTCCAGCCTGCGGATATCGGAACTCATCGCCCACACCCTCGGGCGGCGCGCCGCCGCGATTCCGCCTCCGCCACCGGGGCCCCCGCAGGCCCCGCCGACGGCGCTGAGGCCACCCCCGACATAGTCCCCCCGGGTACCGGGCGGGACCACCGCACGGCCCGGCACGGCGAACCCGCGCGACAGCGCACCACCCCACGAGAAAGAGGAACCTCCCATGGCCAACGTGGAAACCGCACTCAAGGAAGCCACCACCGTCATCGAGGGCGCGCTCGGCGCCGCCCTCGTCGACTACGGCAGCGGCATGGCCCTCGGTACCATCGGCGGCGGCAAGGAACTGGACCTGGCCGTGGCCGCCGCCGGCAACACCGACGTGGTCCGCGCCAAGGTCCGCACCATGGAGATGCTCGGCCTCAACGACGAGATCGAGGACATCCTGATCACGCTCGGCAGCCAGTACCACCTCATCCGGCTGCTCAAGGGCCGAGGGACGTCCGGCTTCTTCCTCTACCTGGCCCTCGACCGGGGCCGGGCCAACCTCGCGATGGCCCGCCACCAGCTGAAGGCGATCGAGAACAAGCTGGAGATCTGACCCGCAACGCCCCACCGGACCTGAGCAAAAGGCCTTCGTCGAGGTGGCGGGCGGCTGAATTCTTTGCCGTCCGCCCCGACGATCGGTAGGCGTATGTCCCAAATGGTGGGATTTTATGAATCTGTTACAGAGTAGGATGCTGTAATCAGCTGATCATCGATAAAGCATAAAACGCTGGAGAATTCGTCACCCATGCCCCCGCGCTTGAGCATCGTCGTCCCCGTCTACAACGTCGAGCTCTACCTCGACGAGTGCCTGGAATCCCTTGCCGCTCAGACCTTCGCCGACTTCGAGGCGATCCTCGTGGACGACGGGTCCACGGACAGCAGCGCCGTCATCGCGAAGGCCTTCGCCGCGCGTGACAAGCGGTTCCGGGTCGTCATGCAGGAGAACGCAGGCCTCGGCGCCGCCCGCAACGTGGGAGCCCGGCACGCCGACAAGGACAGTGAGTACCTGGCCTTCGTCGACAGTGACGACACCCTGCCCACGTACGCCTACGAGCGGCTGGTCGAGGCCCTCGACGAGTCGGGCTCCGACTTCGCGGGCGGCAACGTCAAGCGCTTCCGGTCCGTCGGCATGCAGCAGTCCTGGGGCCACCGCGCCGCGTTCGCCCGGACCCAGCTGAAGACGCACATCTCCAAGTTCCCGGCGCTGGTCACCGACCGCACCGCGTGGAACAAGGTCTACCGGCGGAGCTTCTGGAACGAGCACGACTTCCAGTACCCCGAGGGCATCCTCTACGAGGACGCCCCGGTCAGCATCCCCGCGCACTACTTCGCCTCCAGCGTCGACGTCATCAGTGACTGCGTCTACCACTGGCGCGTCCGCGAGACCGGCGAGCGCTCCATCACCCAGCGCTCCACCGACCCGGTCTCCCTGATCGACCGCGTCACCTCCGTACGCCTGGTCCGCGAGGCCCTCAAGGGCAAGGAGGGCGCCAAGTACGCCCGCTACCTCCGCGACTACGACTACAACGTGCTGAGCGAGGAACTCCCGCTCATCTACAAGTACGTCGGCGAGGGCGGCCCGGACTTCCGCGCCGCGTTCGTCAAGGAGGTCGGCGGACTCGTCCGCGAGATCGGCACCGGCCCCTGGTCCGACCTGACCGTCGCCGACCGCCTCAAGGCCTACCTGGCCCGCGAAGGCCGCGTCGAGGACTTCATCGCCCTCCAGGACCACCAGCGGGACTACCACTACAGCGTGCCGGTCAAGGGCCTCGCCCGCCCCCAGGCGGACTACCCCTTCCTGCACGGCCGTCCGCCCGTCCCCGCCAAGATCCTCACCCTCGGCCCCCGCGAGCGACGCGTCGTCAGCCGCCTGGAGCAGGCGGTCTGGGCCGACGGCAAGCTGCTCCTGCGCGGCTACGCCCTGCCCGGCCACCTCGGCGCCGAAAGCCGCCTGGGCTCCCGCAAGATGCTGGTGTTCCGCGAGGGCGGCAAGCGCCGCCGCTCCGTCGTGAGCGCCCGTACGGTCGCCGCCCCGATGGCCAGCGTGAACTCCCCGCACCTCGCCCTGCGGCACGCGGACTGGGCCGGCTTCACCGCCGTCGTCGACCCCTCGGTCTTCCAGTCGGGCGGCACCTGGCGCGACGGCGTCTGGACCACCTCCGTCGCCGTCACCGGCGCCGGCGGTCTGCACCGAGCCCGTCTGCGGGGCGGCGAGCACGACACCGGCCAGAACCCGCCCGCGCACTGGGTGGCCCCGGACGTGCGGATCCGCCCGACCGTCGCCGGCTCCCTCACCATCCAGGTCGAGGTCGTCCGCGCCCGCGCCCTGGACGTCCGCCCGGCGGGCGACGACGCCGTCGAGATCGGCGGCGAACTCGCCGCGGAGCTCAGCGCCGCCACCACGCTGCGCGCCCTCCACGTGCCGACCGGCACCGTGCTCGACTTCCCGCTGGAGAAGACGGCCGCCGCCGCGGGCAGCCGAATCCCCTTCACCGCACGCGTCACCCTGGCCGAGCTCGCCGCGGTCCCCGCCGTCGAGTCCCTGCCCGGCGAGTGGAACCCCGAGCCCTGGAACCTGTCGGTCGTCGGCGCCGACGGCGCCGAGCACCTGCTGGCCCACGACGAACGCGGCGACTTCACCGGCCTGGTCGTCCCCCTGGCGGGCGGCGACTGCGGGCGCGCCCTCTTCGCCAAGCGGAGCAACAGCGGCCACCTCATCCTGTCCGCCCAGCCCTCGCCGCCGCTGGTCGACGCCGTCAGCGCCAAGGACGGTGCGCTGACCCTGCGCGGCCGCTTCGTCGCCCCCACCGACGAGCCGTACGAGCTGGTCCTGCACAACGTGCACGGCACCGAGTTCAGCTACCCGGTCACCCGGGACGGGGACACCTTCGAGACCACCTTCGAGCCCGTCCTCCCCGAGGCCTACGGCGGCCGCACCACCCTCCCCGAGGGCCGCTGGTGGCCCACCCTGCGCCCGGCGGCCCAGGGCGGGACCACCGCGGGCCTGCTCGGCGTCGACCGCGGCGCGCCCGTGCAGATCGGCCCCGGCATCCTGTACGCCGGACCGCACCCGCTGACCACGAACGGCCGCCGGATGCGCGTGGAGTCCCGCTTCCACGACCGCATGGTGCTCGTCTCGGACCCGCTGCTCAGCCCGCACGACCGCTCCAACTACGCCCAGCGCGTCGCCCGCTTCGAGACCTACCCGGCGCAGCGCGCCCTCCCGGTCAAGAACGTCGTCGTCTACGACGCCTTCCAGGGGAACGGCGGCGGCGACTCCCCGCGTGCCATCCACGAGGAGCTGCTGCGCCGCGGCGAGAAGCTGGAGCACATCTGGCTGGTCCGCGACGGCCGCGCCGAGGTCCCCGAGACCGCCCGCGCCGTCCAGTACGACAGCGTCGAGTCCTGGGAGGTGCTGGCCCGGGCCCGCTACTACGTGGTCAACTCCAACGTGCCGCGCCACTTCCTGCGCCGTTCGGGCCAGACCGTCGTCCAGACGTGGCACGGCACCCCGATCAAGCAGATCGGCCACGACTACGTCCACGACTACTACACGAGCCCCGACGTGCTGGAGGGCCTGGCGCACGACAGCGCCCAGTGGACCCTGCTGGCCTCCCCGAGCTCGTACGCCACCCCGGTGCTCAAGCGCGCCCTCGGCTACGACGGCGAGGTCATCGAGTCCGGCAGCCCGCGCACGGACGCCCTGGTGCGGCCCGACGCGCAGCGCATCGCCGAGGTCCGGCGCCGGCTGGGCCTGCCCGAGGGCAAGAAGGTCGTCCTCTACATGCCGACCTGGCGGGAGAACCGCGAGGGCTTCTCCGGCGGCTACAAGCTCGACCTGAACATCGACCTCGACGCGGCCCGCCGCGAGCTCGCCGAGGACCACGTCCTGCTGGTCCGCGGCCACCACAACGTGAACGAGCAGGTCCGCGAGGGAGTCCGCGACGGCTTCGTCGTCGACGTCTCCCGCTGGCCGGACCCCACCGACCTGCTGCTCGTCGCCGACGTGCTGATCTCGGACTACTCCTCCGCGATCTTCGACTTCGCGCTGACCGACCGGCCGATCCTCCTCTTCACCTACGACCTGGACCACTACCGGGGCACCCTGCGCGGCTTCAACTTCGACCTGGAGGAGAAGGCGCCCGGCCCGCTGCTGGCGGACTCGGCGAGCCTCATCGAGGCCGTGCGGAACGCGGACTCCGTGGGCGCGCGGTACGCCGGGGCGCGGGCGGCGTTCCGCGAGGAGTTCTGCGACCTGGACGACGGCAACGCCGCCAAGCGCGTCGTGGACCGCATGCTCGGGGTGACCGGGGCCGAGAAGCCCGGGAAGTAACCCGTACGAGCGAATTCCATGCCGGACACAGACCGGCCCCGGGCCCACCGACGATTTTCGGGCCCGGGGCCGGTCTGTATGTACGGACGGTACCCACCGTCCGTGCAACGGCCTGGAGGCAGTCATGAGCAGCAGCGGTTTCACCACGTGCCTGTGGTTCGACGGAAACGCGGAGGACGCGGCCGACTTCTACCTGTCCGTCTTCAAGGACGGCAAGCGCGGCCGGACCGGCTACTACACCGAGGCGGGCCCGGGCCCGGCCGGCGAGGTCATGATCGTCGAGTTCGAGGTGCACGGGCAGAAGTTCGTCGGCCTCAACGGCGGTCCGCAGTTCCCCTTCACCGAGGCGATCTCCTTCCAGATCCACTGCGCCGACCAGGCGGAGGCCGACCACTACTGGGACGTGCTCACCCGGGACGGTGGTGAGGAAGGGCCCTGCGGCTGGGTCAAGGACAAGTTCGGGGTCTCCTGGCAGGTCGCCCCGGCTGAGGCGATCGACCTGGTCGCCGACCCGGACCCGCAGCGGGCCGCCCGCGCCACGGCCGCCATGCTGCGGATGAAGAAGCTGGACGTCGCCGAGATGCGCCGGGCCGCCGACGGCGGCTGAGCCCGGCGGCGGCTGAGCCCGGCGGGAGCGGGCCGGGCGGGAGCGGGCCGGGCGGGAGCGGACCGGGCGGAAGCGGGCCGGGCGGAAGCGGGCCGGGCGGGAGCGGGGTTCGACGGAAGCGGGGCCGCTTCCCGATCGCTCCGGTGAATCACGCCCCCCACAGGAGTGAGTCCGGGCCGCGCCCCTCCCGGCGGAACCGCCCCGGCGGCTACAAACCGGACATGAGACTCAAGCCGTACAGCCCCAGCGCCCTGCTGCTCGCCCTGCTCGCGCTGCCGGCCCTGTCCTCGGGCCCCGCGCTCGCGGCCGAGGCCGCCGCCCCGGCGGCCGCTCCCGCTCCCGCCTGGTACCGCCACAGCGCTGCCGAGATCGGCCTCTTCCTCACCTCTTTCTACGGGGACCACGGCCCCACGGCCTTCGACCGCGCGTACCGCGTCTCGCAGGTCCTCAAGGACCGGCAGAAGGCGAACCCGGAGGCCGACGTCCTCCTCTGCGCCCAGAACGAGCCACGTGGCGTCACCATCGGAGCGGTCACGGTGGCCCAGTCGGCCGGGGTCGGCTGGGCCACCGTCACCACCCACTGGGCGGGCGACGACACCGACACCTTCACCGCATACGTACGGCTGGACTCCCTCCCCATCGCCCTGGACGACGTGATCTGCGCGGGCTGACACCCCTGCGGGGACAACCCGGGCCGGGCGCGGGATGCCGGGACGGCGCCGCCCCGGGAGGCGGGTGTCGGGCCCGGGGACCTGCGCGGGGGGCCGGCCGGGAGGCCCCGGCGGGCCGGCCGGCGGCCGATCAGGCACCGCTGCGTGCCCCGTCGGCATCTGGTACAACACCGGGCATGACGGGAACGGGATTCGAGATCACCGGTGCCGGCGCCGCCGACTTGGAGCTGATGCGCGACTGGGCGGAGGAGGAGGGCTGGAACCCGGGTGACTCGGACCGGTTCGCCTTCGCGGCCGCCGACCCCGAGGGCTTCCTCATCGGCCGGGTGGACGCCGAACCGGTGGCCTGCATCTCCGCCGTGCGCTACGGGGCCGGCTTCGGCTTCATCGGCTTCTACATCGCCCGGCCGGCCTTCCGCGGCCAGGGGTACGGCATCCGGCTGTGGCGCGCCGGGACGGAACGGCTGCGCGGACGGCTCGTGGGCCTGGACGGGGTCGTGGAACAGCAGGACAACTACCGCACGTCGGGATTCCGTCCGGCCTGGAACAACATCCGTCTCGAAGGGGTCCCGGACGGACTGGGCGCTCTCGACGGCGCCCCGGTCCGGGGCGGTGTCGAGCTGGTGGACGCCGCTTCGCTGCCGTTCGGTCAACTCGCCGCGTACGACCGGCGCTTCTTCCCCGAGTCACGGGACGCCTTCCTCTCCGCCTGGACCTCCCTGCCCGGCCGGACCGCCCTGGCAGCCGTCCGTGACGGCCGGATCGAGGGCCTCGGCGTGATCCGCCCGGCGGCCGGGCCCTCCCGGATCGGACCGCTGTACGCCGCACACCCGGACGTGGCGGCGGCGCTGCTGCGCGCCCTCGCCCGGCACGCCCCCGGCGGACGGATCGCGGTGGACGTGCCCGACGCCAATCCGACGGCGACGGCCCTCTTCGCCGGCCTGGGCCTCGTCCCCGGCTTCGAGACCGCCCGGATGTACACCGGACCGCCCCCCGCGCTCGACCTCGCCGGAACCTACGGGGTCACCAGTCTCGAACTGGGCTGACGCGGCACGGTGGTTGCCCTGCCCGGCGCAACGCCTCTTCGTCGGTGTCCCGGCGGGGAACACCATGGCGCACCTGCTGCTGCTCCTGGCTGCCGTGGTTCCGGACGGCGGTCGCACGGCGCCGCCCGGAACCACGCCCAGGACCCGGTCAGAAGCCGAACAGCACGCCGGTGGCGCTGTCCAGGCCGCAGGGGTTGCCGAAGGTGTACGTGTAGCTCATCCGGCGCCCCTCCCACACGCCGACGGCCGTGACCGTCATCGGATTCCACTCCCTGGTACACGCGGTGTCGGCGGCCGGTGCGGCGAGCACGTCCAACCGGTTCCGGTTGGCGCGTATTTCGGCGCACGCGCCGGCCGGGTCCGGGTGCGTCCCGCCGGGCGTCGGCGCGCAGACGAGGGTGACGGCGCGCAGCACCGTACCGGTGGCGGCGTTGTCCCCGGGCGTCACGGCGAGCACGATCGCGGACGGGGCGAACAGGCTCGTCGTGCCGGACGGGGCGGCGTCCGCCGCCGCCGGCCAGGCCAGCGCGGTGAGCGCGGTGAGCGCCATGGCGGTGGAACCGAGCCCGAGACCCCTTGCGATGGACCGCATTGCGAACACTCCCTTGGGTTGGTGTTTCGGATAGCGGACAGAGTCTTGCCCAAGGCCACTCTGAACGCCCGTCCGCACCCCCATTTCACGTCACCGATCGTGTGCGGATGACCGCAGACCGCAGCGGTGCGGCCGACGCTGACCTGTACGGCAGCCAGCCGCCGAATCGGCCGAACACCGACGTGTGGAGGTGCCGGAAACCTTCGCGGCACCGCGCCGGAACGTGCCGAGCCGCTCGGGACGGGGCCTCGGCGGCCCCTGCGCGACCGTGACCGGACGCCCCTCGGCCCGGGCCCCGGCACGATCTGGCGTAGGGCCCGGCCCGGGCGTCAACCCGCGGCGAGGCGCGGCGCGTACAGGTCGATGAGGCGGGTACGCGTCTGGTGCAGCCGCACGGCCAGGACGCGCCCGACCCAGTGCCCCACGGCCGATCCGAAGGCGGGGTCGGTGTCCATGAGCATCCGGATCGCCGGGGCGTCGAACTCGTACGCCCGCACCGGCGTCATCGCCTCGGCCGCCAGCTGCCAGACGTACGGCGGGAACAGCCAGGACCAGCCGACCAGCTCACCGGGGCCCAGACTCTCCACGGGCGCGGGCCGTCGGCCGGGCACCGGGATCTCCAGGGTCACCGTGCCGGAGCGCACGATCCAGAAGGACTCCGCCCTGCTGCCCTCGTCGAAGATCCGCGCCCCCTCGCGGAAGTGCACCTCACGGGCCTGGGACATCAGCCGGCCGCGATGCTCGGTGGACAGGACGGCGGCGATCCGGATGGGAGAAGGTGTGCTCACGACGGCCTCCGATCACGACCCCCCGGGTGGCTCCTGGTCATCCCAGTGTCGCCGACACCCGCCCGTCCGGGGCGGTCGCGTACCGTCCTTCTTCCGGCGCCGCCCGGGAGGCCGGCGGGCGCGGTCGCGCCTACTCCTCGGCGCCCGCCTCCAGGCAGGCCAGCTCCATCGCGTCCAGCACCGCCTCGTGGCTGCGCCGGCTCAGCTCGGCGACGTTCTCGATCTGGGCCGTCGCCCAGGCCGCCAGGGTCATGGCCAGCACGCGGAGCCCGTCCGTGCCGTACTCGGCCAGGATCGAGTCCGCGACGATCATCGCGTCCTCGGGGACCTGCTCGGGTGGTTCGAGACCCGCGAGCCCGCGCAGCATGGTGAGGGTGCGGCGGGAGATCTCCGGTGTCATCCTCGCCAGCCGCATGTCTTCTTCGTCGTCCATCAGCCCACCCTTCGGTGCCGTCCCCGTTCCCAAGGCACCGTAGAGGCAGGCGGCGCCGGCGCGGGGCGCTTTCGCCAGGGTGACCCCGGGTGGACGGGTGGTGGCGGGGGGTGCCGGTCGGCGCGATCCGGACCAGGACGTGACGAATCCTTTCTTTACGCCGCGGCCGTACTCACCGCTCCCGGGCGGTGTGCTCGCCGACGGCGCCGCGCAGGAGGCCGGCGGCGTCCGCGTGGCCGCCGCGTACGGCCCACTCCAGGGGGGACATCCCGGCACCGTCGTCCTCCCGCAACCCCGGATCGGCTCCGTGCGCGAGCAGCTCGCGCACGGTCGCGGCGTCGCCCCAGGAGGCCGCCGCGCACAGCGGAGTGCCGTCGGCGGGCCCACCGCTCGCGGCGTCGGGGTCCGCGCCGCGCGCGAGCAGCATCCGCACCAGCGCGCTGTGGCCCGACACGGCCGCCGCGTACAGCGCGGTGGTGCCCTCCGCGTCGGCGTCGCCCGGCTCCGCCCCGGCCCGGAGCAGCGCCGCCACCCGCGCGCCGTCACCCCGCCCGGCCGCCGCGACGAGCTGCTCCGAGAGCCCCTTGCGCACACGTCGTTTCACGGCCCGCATCCTAGGCCCTGTCGTCAAAGTAGCGCCGGTCAGGCCCGGCCCACCGGTCCGCCGCCCGGACCGGGCCGACGGGAGGGATGCGGCATCCGATGTGGCATGCGATGTGCCAAAGGGGATGAACTGACGGCGGACACGCCATAAGGTGCGCCCGTACGCATGGTTGCGGACAGCTTTCCGGCTGTTTTCGGCCATCGCTCGGCTGGCCGGGTTCCACGGCCACACCGCACACCGAACTGGGGGGTTCATGCGTAGATCCAGAAGCCTGGCAGCCGCTCTCGCCCTTGCCCTGGCCGGAACCGGCGCCACCGTCGGCCTCGGCCTCGTCCCACAGGCGGCGGCGATCACCCCGCCCGTCGCCTTCACCGCCGACGCCCTGCCGACCTGGCAGCCCAACGGCGTCGTCTGGGCCCTCGCCGAAGCGGGCGGGAAGGTCTTCGTCGGCGGCACCTTCTCCGTCGTACGCCCGCCCGCGGGGGGAGCCGGCAGCGAGCGGCCGGCCGTGAACTTCGTCGCGCTCGACGCCGCGACGGGGGCGCCGACATCCTGCGCGCTGTCCTTCACCGTTGGCGGCGGCACCGCCACCGTCCGCGCCCTGACCCTCTCGCCCGACAAGCAGACGCTCTACGCGGGCGGCTACTTCGGCGCCGTCAACGGCACCCCCGTCTCCAGCGTCGCCGCCGTCGACGTGGCGACCTGCACCGTGAAGACCGGCTTCCGCCCGGCCTTCGCGGCCACCGTCCGGGCCCTCGCCGTCACCGGCGACACCGTCTACGCGGGCGGTGACTTCCTCACCGTCGCCGGGCAGCAGCGCCGGCGCTTCGCCGCGGTGGACGCGGATGACGGGACGCTGCGGCCCTTCACCGCCGACGCCGACGAACCCGGTCGCGCCATCGAGGTCACCCCCGACGGCGGCAGGGTCCTCCTCGGCGGGGACTTCTTCACCGTCAACGGCACGGACACGCACGCTCTGGCCGTCGTCGACGCCACCAGCGGCGCGCTCGCCAAGACCTACCCCGGCTTCATCGAGACCAACTCGGTCGTCAAGGACATCGCCACCGACGGCACCGGCTTCTACACCGCCAACGAGGGCACCGGCGGCGGGGTCTTCGACGGCCGGATCGCGCTCGACCTCGACGACCTCGGGCAGCGCTGGCGCGACACCTGCCTCGGGGCCACGCAGGCCGTCCTCCCGTACCAGGACGTGCTCTACAGCGCCTCGCACGCGCACGACTGCTCCAGCGTCGGGGAGTTCCCCGACGGCCAGCGCCACCACCTCCTCGCGCAGCCCACGAACGGCACGGGCAAGCTGGGCTGGGCGCCCGACACCAACGACGGCATCGGCGAGGGCATCGGCCCGCGGGTGATGGCGGTCGGCTCGGCGTCCGGCGTCCGGTACCTCTGGGTCGGCGGCGAGTTCACCACCGTCAACGGCGCGGCGCAGCAGAGCCTGACCCGCTTCGCCTCCACCGGGGACACCGGCGCGCCCACGGTGCCGGTGGCGAGCGCGGTCAGCTTCAAGCCGGGGGAGGCCCAGGTGCGCTGGCGCACCAGCCTCGACCTCGACGACAGCGCCCTCACCTACCGGATCCACCGCAACGGCTCGGCCACCCCGATCGCCACGGTCGGCGCCGACTCGCTGTTCTTCCGCCGCCCGCAGGCCTCGTGGACGGACACCACCGTCGCGGCGGGCCAGTCGTACACGTACCGGGTGACCGCCACCGACGCAGCCGGCAACACCAGCGCCGCGTCGGGCTCGGCGTCCGTGACCGTGCCGAGCTCGCCGGACGCCTACCCGAACCAGGTCCGTACCGACGGAGCGCAGCAGTACTGGCGCTACGACGAGTCGACCGCGCCCTTCGCCGCCGACTCCTCGGCGAGCGGCAACCGCAGCGGCGTGCACCACAACGGGCCCGCCCTGCGCCAGTCGCCCGGAGCGGTCTCCGGCGCCAGTACGGCGATCGGCTTCGACGGTACGGACGCGCAGGTGTACGGGGACAAACGGCTGACCGTGGGCAGCGCCTACACCATCGAGACCTGGTTCAGGACGAACACCACCCGGGGCGGCAAGCTCGTCGGCTTCGGCAACAACCAGGACCGCGGCAGCAGTCAGTACGACAAGCACCTCTACATGACGAACTCCGGGCGGCTGGTCTTCGGCGTCTACAACGGCGCCTTCCGCACCGTCACCACCCCCGCCGCCTACAACGACAACACCTGGCACCACGTCGTCGCGACCCAGGGCCCCGGCGGGATGGTCCTGTACGTGGACGGCGTCCAGCGGGGCACGCTGAACGCCACCACGCACGAGAACTTCTCGGGCTACTGGCATGCGGGCGGCGACAACCTCAACGGCTGGCCGGACCGGCCGACTAGCGACTACTGGGCGGGCCAGCTCGACGAGACCGCCGTCTACCCGACCGTCCTGAGCGCGGCGCAGGTGCAGAACCACCGCGCCCTCGCCTCCGCCCCGGCCGACTCGGCGGTGGACGTGACCGCGGCCGAGGACACCTACGCCAACGCGGGCGCGCCCGGCACCAACTACGGGACCTCGGGGTCCCTCGCGGTGCGGGGCAGCTCCTTCTACGCGAGCTATCTGCGCTTCCCGCTGCCGGCCGCGCCCCCGGGCACGGTGCTCAAGTCGGCCGTCCTCGGCGTGAAGACGAGCACGATGAGCGGGGCCGGCACCGCGGACACCGTGTCGGTGGTCCCGGTCACCGGCGCCTGGACCGAGACGGGGACCACGTACGCCAACCGCCCGACCCTGGGCGGTGCGGTGCTCGGCAGCTTCGCGGGCGTCCCGGACGGCTCCGCGGTGCACACCACCGCGCTCGACACCCAGGCCGTGGCCGCGGCCCTGGGCACCGGCTACGGGCTGGCGCTGAGCAGCGCCGGATCCGACGCGCTGTGGCTGTGGTCCTCCGAGGCGCAGGCCAACGAGGGCACGCCGCGGCTGACGTTGACCTTCGGCGCGCCGTAGCGCCGTGCCGCCGTGGCGGCGCAGGGCCGCGGAGCCGCACCGCTGAGCGGCACGGGGAGGGCGCGGACCGCTGCGGTCCGCGCCCTTTCCCGCGCCCGCGCGCCTGCGTCCGTGCCCGCTTCGACGCCGGTCGCGCCTCGCCGGCCGCTACCGCTGACGGACCGCGTCCTCGCCGCCGGCGCCGCCGCCCGCCTCCCAGCGGACCTCGCCGTCCTGGCGGTACGGCGTCGGGTGCAGCCCGCAGGCGGCGGCGACCGCCGCCGACGCCGCGTGCCCGGGGTGGACGTGCGCGACCAGACGCCCGACCGGGAGCCCCGACAGCCAGCCCGCGAGCGCGCGGGCCGCCTCGGTGGCGAACCCCCGGCCCTGCCAGGGAGCACCGATGACCCAGGCGAGCTCGGCGACGTCCCGCGCCGGGGTGAGCGTGGCCTGGACGGTACCCACCAGGCCTCCGCCCGCGCGCAGCCGCACCACCCAGTTGGCCCAGACGACGGCCGGGTCGGGGGAACCGGCGCAGAGCCGCTCGTACCGGGCCAGCAGCGCCTCGGGCCCGAGCGGGGCACCGCCGGTGAAGGCGTACAACGCGGGGTCGGCCAGGACGGAGGCCATCTCGGCGGCGTGGGCGGGGAGCAGCGGCAACAGGTCGAGGCGGCCGGTCGCCAGAGCCACGGGCCGGACGGCGGGCAGCACGGGCGGGACGGCGGGTGGCACGGGCGGGACGGCGGGTGGCGCCGGACGCACCTTGGCGGCGGCGCCCGCGCGCGGCACCCCGTCCACGGCGAGGCAGATGCCGAAGATCCGGTCCCGACCGGTCCAGCCGTTGGTCCGGCCCCGGTTGCTGCCGATCCGCACCCGCCGGCGCGGACCGTCCACCGCGGACACCAGATGCAGGTACACCGTGTCGCAGACGCGGGCCAGCACGATGTCGCCGACCTCCACCAGCGCCGGCTCGACCGGAGCCACCCGCACCCGCTGCACGCTGCGGATCAGCGGCGCCAAGGAGCCGCCGGACGGTCTGAACTCCACGGTCTCGCCCAGGCCGGTGCGGTCCGCCATCGCTTCGAGCATGCCCATCGGGCGAGTGTGCCCCGGCGGGCCCGGGGCCGGACAGCGGTTTTCCACCCGCCGCCGAGGTCAGCGCGGAGCCTCCACCTCCAGGAAGCGGCGCCGACGGGGGCCGCGGTAGAGCAGGCACACCCATCCCAGCCCCTCCAGCACGGCCGCGCACGCCGTCAACCGCTCCTGTTCCTCCCCGGCGGCGCCCCCGCCCGGCGGGCCGGTCCAGGTCACCTCCGCCCGCCCGGGGCCGGCCCCCGCGGCCACCCGGTATCCGGTCCGTGTCCGACGGCCACCGGAGTCCACGGCCGACGGCGGGAGCCCCGCCGCCTCCAGTACCAGAGCCACGGCGCGCGGCGCCTGCCGCACCTCCCACAGCGCGGGAACCGCCTCCCCCGCCGGTCCGTTGACCAGGCGGCGGATCTGCAACAGCCCCTCGTAGGCCGTCCGCAGCCCGGCCCCGTGCGCCGCCGGCGGCTCCGGACCGTCTCCCGTCGAGGGTTCGAAGCCCTGCCCGGGTCCCGCCATCACCCATCACCCCGCCCCGCCGTCCGAGTGCTTCGTGCGTATGAGTACCTCGTGCCCAACGGCCTGAGTATCCGCCCCGATTCCCCGGCGCACCTCCGCTGGTCGAATGGGGGCATGACCTCCGAGGCCCCGCGCGGTACGACGCCCCGCCCGCACTTGCAGCACGTGACCACCGCCGGCACCGCCCTGGCCGTGGCCCTGGTACCGCTCGTGATCGGCGTCCTGCTCGCGAAGGGCCTGGCGGCCGACCCGATGACCCCGGTCAACGCCCTGATCACGGGCGGCGGCCAGCGGGCCGGACTGCCCCGGGCCGAATGGCGCCGCCGCGGCCACGACACGATGCGCCGACTGCGCACCGTGCGCCGCGACACGGTGCGCCGCTGCGCCCACGTCCGGAACCGCCACGCCTGACCGGCGGGGCCGACAGCCCCGGCCGCCGCCCGGGGCGGCCGGTCCGGGGCGGTTGGCCGGTCCGGGGCGGTCGGCCGGTCCGGGGCGGTCGGCCGGTGCCCGTCAGCCCGTGACCGTCAGTCCGAGGCGAGCAGCGGCTCCTGGAGTTCGGTGACCCACCGGTCCCGGTCCTCCGGGCAGGCGAGGGTCAGCTCCCGCGCGTACCCCGCCGACCGGTGGCCGTGGGCGTCGATCCACCGCGCGAGGGCCTGCGAGGTCGGCAGTACGCCGTCCATCGAACCCCGGTGCACCACGGTCGCGGCCCGCTCCACCGCGGGCAGGGTGACGATCCGCACCCCGCCCCCGAGGTGCTCGGCGCGCACCCCGGCCGCGACCGGCAGCCCCGCGTGGACCAGGACGGCCCCGGCCCGGTCCTCCGGCTCGGCGGTCGAACCGGCGCGCCCCGTGGGGCCTGCGCCTTCACCGGCCGGAGCCGCGGCATCCGGAGCGGCACCCCGAGCGGCATCCGGAGCGTCCTCGTAGCGGGCGATGCCGGGCCCCGTCGGGACCACGCCCGCTTCCTCCATGCGGCGGCACAGCTCGCCGTACAGCGGCCCGATGACCGGGCCGATGTCCTGGGGCGCGTAGCTCTCGGCGATGCCGGTCAACTGGGCGAGCCGGACGGGCGGGAGGCTTTTCACGACGATGTCGTCTGCAGGCATGGAACCCTCGCTCTCGATGGTCCGGAGCCTCGCCTCGACCTGGACCAGCCGGGCCGCCGCGGCGGCCGCGGCGGTCTCCAGCTCGGCCTGCCGCAGCCGCAGCATGCCGCGCAGCTCCTCCACGCCCAGCCGCTCGTCGAGGATCGCCCCCACCTGGTCGAGGCTGAAGCCGAGTTCCTTGAGCGCGATGACACGGTTGAGGCGGGCCAGCTGCCCGGCCTCGTAGAAGCGGTAGCCGGTGAAGGGGTCGACACGCGCTGGGCGCAGCAGTCCGAGGGCGTCGTAGTGACGCAGCATGCGGACCGACACCCGGCCGTGCTTGGCGAAGTCTCCGATGGTGAACATGATGCTCTCCAGTGCAAGGTCTGACACAGGGGGAGAGTCAAGTCCCGGCCGTTCCCTCCCAGGTCAGCGACCGTACTCCCGCAGGCACAGGTCGACGATCGACGGGGGCACGGCGCCCTCCGCGGCCGCGCACAGCTCGTCCACGCCGGGGGGCGGGACCGGCTTGCGGCGGGCGTGCGGGGTCGGCGCCCCGTGCGGGCGGGTCCGCCGGGGCGCCGTCGGCTTCGCGGGCCGGTCGGCGGGCGGCCGGCCCGCCTCGGCGGCCCCGCGTACGGCAGGAGCCGCCGTGGCCGGGAGCGGCCCGTCGGCCGCCCGGGCGGGGAGCCTCCCGAGCGGCAGGGCCGGCGGCGCGGGCGGGGGCGCCGAAAGGTCCGCGGCGCCGACGGGCGGTACGGGGCCGCGTACCGGAGCCGGGGTCCCCGGCGCCACGGAGACACAGCCGGCGGTCGTGAGGAGCGCGAGGAAGGAGAGGGGCACGGCCCGGAGCAACTGCATCCGACCACCCTGCCGTACGGCCGCGGGGCCGGCGCCCGCCCCTCACGCTTCCGGGTGACGCGGACCGCAGCGGGGAACCGGCCCCGCCGGCGCGACCGGTCCGCGGGCGCCGCGCACGATCGGGCGGCCGGAGCCGGGAACGTGCCGGTACGGCAGGGGCCGCCGCGGGAGGTGCCCGACGGGAACGTGCCGGTACGGGGGCGTCCGGTGCGCGGGGAATCGGCAGAACCGTACGGGTGACGGCGCAGGCGCGACCGCCGTTGCCCGCCGCCCCGTTCGGGGGAGCGGCACTGGTGCCACCCCCTTTCGACGCGGTCGGTCAGCGGGGTGTGCGGCCTCGTCTCCACGGTTGCCCGGCGCCGAGGAGATCTTCCGGGTTCCGGAGGAAGACCCGGCCTTGCCCTCGGCTTGCGCATCGGCGACACCGACCTCGGGCGGGTGGCCGAGGCGAACCAGGGGACGGGGGCGGCGTCGCGGATCGCGCTCGGCATCGGTGTCGACGACGTCGACGCGACGCTCAGCCGGTTGGAGGCGCTGGGCGGTTCGGTGCGCGGCGGCCCCCACCGCATGCCGTGGGGCCCCAACCCACCGGCCGGCCTGCGGCGGAGGGCCCGCGGTGACAGAACCGCTGGATACGGGTGGATCGGGCGTCCGGCTTGACCCGGGGCATCCCGGGGGGAAAGAGTGCGCCGACCGAGCACACCGCTCGCGCCGCACTTCGGAGATGCCCCAGATGTCGATGCCCGTCCCGATATCCGTCCGCGGACCGCTGGCCCCGGTCCCCGCCCCGGCCGCGTTCGCGGGCACGTCCGGCACGTCCACGTCCGGCACGTCCGGCACGTCCGGAGCGTTCGCGGCCGGGATGCCGTCCGCCCTCGGGTGGTCGGTCGGCTCCGGGCCGGCGTTCGGCTCCCGGCCCGTCCTCCCCCCGGCCCCGGGGGACGCCGGGGAGGCAGGACCAGTCGGGCCCGCCCACGGCACGGCCGCGGTCGCCCGGCGGCGCAGGGCCTGACCGGACGGGTGGGGGCCCGGAGCGGCAGTACCGCGCCGCCCCGTCCCGCCCGGAGACAACCATGTCCCACGACTTCGATGAGAGCCGGACCGTGCCCGACGACCGCCTGCTCGTACGCCCCTACGTGGCCCCACCGGCGGCGCCGGCGCCCACGGCCCCCTCGATCCCCTGGGCCCCTCCGGCGCCTCCCGTGCCCTCCGACGGCCGGGCACGCCCGACGGGGCCGGCCTGGCCGCAGAGCGGGCCCGCTGCGTTCCCCGGACCGCTGCCGGTCGGCGGGCGCCCGTCCGGCCCCGCCGACGCCGCTGCGGCCCCGCTGCCGGTTTCCGGCGCGGGTGGTGAGCGCGACAGCCGGCTGCCGTTGGCCGTCCTCGCGCTGCTTGCCCTGATCGCTGCCGGGGTCCTGGTGCTCGTGCTCGACGGTCCCGAGCCGGAACCGGTCCGGGCGGCGCCCCCGGGGATCTCCGTACCGGTCCTCCCGCAGCGCAGCCCCGACGCCGCCACCGGCGAGCCGGCGGCCGGGACCGCGCCGGACACCGCACCCGGTACGGAACCCTCGTCCTCCGCCGGAACCCCGTCCGCGTCCGCATCCGCCTCCGCCGGGCCTGGGCCGGCCGCGCCCCGGGGCGACAAGTCGACACCGCCGGCGCGCCCTTCGGTCGAACACCCGTCCCGCGCGGACGACGGGACCCTGCGCCCGGGGGACCGCGGAGCCGAGGTGAGCGCGCTCCAGGAGCGGCTCTACGGGCAGGGGTTCACGTACGTCTCCGTCACCGGCGTCTACGACGAGCGGACCCGGCGCGGCGTGGCCCAGCTCCAGAGGGACCGGAGCATCAAGGGCGACCCGAAGGGCGTCTACGGCCCGGCCACCCGGGCGGCGTTCGGCTAGTGCTGTGACCGGAAAGGTTCACCGGGTCGCGGCGCCCGGCACGGCACCTCGCCGCGTTGTCGGACCGCACACGTACGTCCAGTACGAGCCGCGGCCCTCCGCCTTGCGATGCACCGCACCGGACACCGCGCCCCGGCAAACCTTTCCGGTCACCGCACTGGGGCTGTCGTCAAAGTCCCGCCTGGCCCGCGACGCCCGGCACCGCATCCGGCCGCGCTGTTCCGGGCGTGGCCCGGCCGCCGGGAGCGCCGTCGGGCGCGAGCAGTGCGAGCGCTGACACGGCCGGAATCGAACCGGGTGGCACCACACCGCTCTTTCGGGGTTGTTCGGCGCGCCGAGGATGGGCACACGCGGCAGGGACCGGGAAGCATCCCGGCCCGCGGACGTGGACGCGCACCACGATCGCCGTGCACCGAGGAAAGGACCTGCCATGTCTCGTTCGTCCCGACGCTCCGCCCCGTCCCACCGGTCCGCCGCCCGCCGCCCGCTGTGGCGCCCGCTGGTCGGCGTGGTCGCGGTCGGCGCGGCCACCGCCGTGTGCGCCGCGGTCGTGGGCGGCAGTGCCAACGCGGTCGTGGGCGGACAGGACTCGACCGACAGGTACCCGTTCATGGTGTCGATCCCGCTCGCCGTGGAGAAACCGGACGGGAGCACCCTCACCGCAGTGTGCGGCGGCACGCTGATCGACCCGGAGTGGGTGGTGACCGCCGGGCACTGCGCGCTCGACGGGAAGACCGCCCACCCGACCGGAACGGTCCGCGTCGGCAGCGACAGGCGCAGCTCGGGCGGGACGGTGCGCACCATCGTCGAGAAGGTGCGCCACCCGCGCTACGACGGCGGCGGCGACAAACGCGCCTTCGACGACATCGCCCTGCTCCGCCTGGACCGCCCCGTCACCCGCCAGGCACCCATCCGCATCGCCGACCACGCCCCGCGGATCGGCGCGGCCACCCGGATCCTCGGCTTCGGGACCACGGCCGAGGCCGGCGGACCCGAGGACTGGAAGTTCGCCGAGCGCCTCCAGCAGCTGGACACCCGCAGGGCGCCGGCCGACCGGTGCCTCGACATCAACACCGCGGGCGAGCTGTGCACGACGAGCCGGGTCCCGGGCGCCATGGCGTGCAACGGTGACTCCGGCGGTCCCCAGATCCAGCGGATCGGCGGTCGCTGGCAGCTCGTCGGCGCCACCTCCGGCGACGGCGACCACGAGGTGAACGGCAACTGCGGCGGCGGTCCCGGCATCTGGACCTCCGTCCCCGCGTACAAGCAGTGGATCACCGAGACCCTCGCCGCGCGCCGCTGACCCGGCCGACACCGGCACCGGCCGCCAGACGCCACCCGCCCCCGAGGTCGTAGGGTCGGCCTCCCCGACCCCGACCCGGCCCCGACCCCGACCCGGCCCCGACCCCGACCCGGCCCCGACCCCGACCCGGCCCCGACCCCGACCCGGCCCCGGCCGGGCCGGCCGCGCACGCCGTCGGCGCCCGTCCGCTCGGCCGGTGCCGACGGGCGCCGACGGCGTGGCCGTACCGTCGGCCGTAGCACGGGAATAAGCGCTGGACCAGTTGAATCGCGGGACGGAGAGTGGGGGTCGCCGACGCGCGGTCCGACCGGCCGGGCGCCGGACAGACCGTCACGTACGAGGAGCCTCACATGTCGACCTTGCGGGTCACCGCCGAAGAGCTGACCGTCCACGAGCACCCCAACGCGGACGCGCTGGAGCTGGCCCAAGTGGGCCTCTACCGCGCCGTCGTCGCCAAGGGGGCCTACCGGACGGGCGACTTCGCCGTCTACATACCCGAGCAAGCCGTCCTGCCCGCCGCCCTGATCGAGGAACTGGGCCTCACCGGGCGGCTCGCGGGTGCCTCCGCGGACCGGGTCAAGGCGGTCCGGCTGCGCGGCGAGCTCTCGCAGGGACTCGTCTGCCGGCCGCGCGCGCTCGCCGACGCCGACCTGGCGCGGGCGGCGAAGGAAGGGACGGACTTCGCGGAGCTGCTCGGCATCACCAAGTGGTCCCCGCCCGTCCCCACCACCATGGCCGGCGACGTCGAGTCCGCCCCCGACCTCATGCCGTGGGTGGACATCGAGAACCTCCAGCGCTATCCGGACCTCTTCGCACCCGGCGAGCCGGTCGTCCTCACCGAGAAACTGCACGGCACCGCCTCGCTGTTCACGTACGTGGCCGACGGCGGCCGGTCGCTGGTCTCCTCGAAGGGCTTCGGCTCGAAGAACCTGGCGCTCAAGGAGGACGAGCGCAACCTCTACTGGCGGGCCGTACGCGGCCACGGCGTCCCGGAGGTCGCGGCGGCCCTCGCCACCCGGCTCGGCGCGACGCGGATCGGGATCTTCGGCGAGGTCTACGGCGCCGGCGTCCAGGACCTGCGGTACGGGACCGACGTGAGCACCGCCGACACACCGCCCGCTTACGCGGTCTTCGACGTGTCCGCCGAGATCGACGGACACGTGCGCTGGCTGGACCCGGCGGTTGTCCTGGAGGACGGGGAGCTGCCGCTGGTACCCAGGCTGTACGAGGGCCCGTACGCGCTCGACACGGTACTGGAGCTGGCGAGCGGCCGGGAGACGGTCTCGGGCCGGGGGCTCCACCTGCGCGAGGGGGTCGTCATCAGGCCCGCCGTCGAGCGGCACAGCCCGGTGGTGGGCGGCCGAGCCATCGCGAAGGCCGTCAGCCCCGCGTACCTGACCCGCAAGGGCGGTACGGAGTACGAGTGAGCACGGCGGTCGCCAGCCCGGGCCGACGAAGCGCCCGGCCGCCGGCGGCACTGCCCGGGGCCGGCCGTCGGCCGTGCGGCCGTGCTGTTCGGGGCGGCCGCCCACGACATCGGCACGGCGCTGCACACCGACGAGCTGAGCGGTCCGGGCTCGGCGCATGTGCCCGCCGGGCGCGAGCTGCGGCTCGCGCCCGGCTTCGCCCCGCGCAGGCCCGGTTCGCCGCCACCCGCGCGCGGTGGAACGGACCGGGCGGGACCGTGGAAGTAGAGACTGGCTCACCAGGTGGGGCGGATCGGCCCCGGTGCTGTAAGGCGGGTCAGGTCGGTGACAAGTTCACTGAAGCGCGCCTCGCCCAGCGCCTCTTTCCATGGTGCGACGGCAGCTCGGGCCGCCTGGTCGGCGGCGCGAGTGGCGGCCCAGCCGGCCTCGGTCAGTCCCAAGAGCCGGGCGCGGGCATCGTGGGGGTGTGGATGCCGCACCACGTATCCCTTGCGGACCAGCTCCTCGACCAGCTGGGCGGCGGCCTGCTTGGTCACCCCCAGGTGCTCGGCCAGGTTGGCCGTAGTGGCGTCGCCCAGGGAGATGCGGGCAAAGGCGAAGCCGTGTGCTGGCCGCAGGTTCTCGAATCCCTGCTGGGACACGCGATCGTGGATCTCCTGCACCAACTGTCCGGAGAGTGCCAGCACGAGTGCGGAGAAGGTCAGAGCGTCATCCATGGACTTGACTATAACTCGTCAAGCTGCTTGTCTTTATGGACAAGTTTCTTGTCTATAAGGAGGCTGGCATGCCCTTCATCCGAAGTGACGAGGCCGTCGTGCACGAGATCCACGGCGCCCGCTTCGTTTCCTACGTCCGTCCGGGCACGGGCAGCCGGGACCTCGCCGCCTGGCGCGGCGAGATCCCGGCCGGAACGGTGGGTCCGGCCCACATGATCAGTCACGAGGAAACGTTCTACGTTCTGTCCGGTCACCTCCGGCTTACCATCGGCGGCGAGAGCGCCGAACTCGGCGTCGGCGACGCAGCGGTGGCTCCGGCAGGCTCCGAGCTGGCGGTTGCCAATACCACCGACCAGCCCGCGCACATGTGGGTCACTACACGTGTCGGACTCAGCGCCAAGCTGGCCGATGGCAGCACCATCACGCCGCCTTGGACTCATTAAGCCCACAGCGGGCCGGTGGTCACGCTTCCCGGATCAACGACGCCTCGGTCACAACCGAACCGTCCACCTTCTGCTGCTGGGTGAGGGTACGTACACGCACGAAGTAGTGCAGACCCTGCACGCGGCACGGGGGCGCTCCAACGCACGCATCGCCCGCGAGACGGGCCTGCACCTGGATACGGTCCGTGCCTGGCGGGGTCGGTTCGCCCATGGCGGGCTGCCGGCCCTGGCCGACCGCAAGCGCTCGGGGCGCCCCGCCCGTTTCGCTCCCGTGCAGGTCGCCGAGGCCAAGGCGCCGGCCTGTCAGTTACCGCAGAGACCGGCGTGCCATTGTCGCGCTGGTCCTGCCCGGAGCTGGCTGCCGAGCTGACCGCGCGCGCCATCACCGATACCGTCTCCGCGTCCACGGTGCGCCGCTGGCTGCGCGAGGACGCGCTCAAGCCCTGGAAGTACCGGTCCTGGAGCTTCATCCGCGACCCGGATTTCCGAGCCAAGGCCCAGCGTGTCCTGGACCTCTGCGCCCGCACGTTCGAGGGTGCCCCGCTGGGCGAGGACGAGTACGTCCTCTCCAGCGACGAGAAGACTTCCGTCCAGGCCCGCTGCCGCCGTCGCCCTGACAGCCTGATCAACCCCCGAAGGACTTCCGGAGCCAACCACTCAGCTCTCGTGCGCACCTGACAACGGGCCTGTGGCGCAGGGGCGTTGACACGCGCGAAGGTCCGCCTCGATCATGTCGGAGAGCGCTCTCCCCATGCTCTCGGCACGCGCGGCGAAGGAGTCGATCGGGATGGACGACGGCGACGAGGTCCGGCTCGCGGACACGCTGGACCTGGACCTGGAGCGGTGCGTGCGCCTCCTGACCGGCGCCGACACCTGGCACACCGTCGCCGAACCGGCCGTCGGCCTGCGCCGGATGACCTTCTCGGACGGCCCGGCAGGAGTGCGCGGACCCGGTTGGGACGAGGGGTCGACCGCCGCCCTGCTGCCCTCCGCCAGCGCCCTCGGGGCACTGTGGGACGAGGACCGGGTGTACGGTCTCGGCGCCCTGCTCGGCGAGGAGGCCCGCCGCAAGGGCGTCCACGTCCTCCTCGCCCCCACGCTGAACCTGCACCGGAGCCCGGTCGCCGGGCGCCACTTCGAGTGCTGCGCCGAGGACCCGCTGCTCGCCGGCCGGACCGGGGCGGCCCTGATCCGCGGAATCCAGTCCAGGGGGGTGGCCGCGACCGCGAAGCACTACGTGGCCAACGACTCCGAGACCGAGCGGCTGACGCTCGACGCGCGGCTGGACGAGCGTGTGCTGCGCGAGCTGTACCTCGCGCCGTTCGAAGCCGCCGTCCGGGCCGGGGTCTGGCTGGTGATGTCCGCGTACAACAAGGTCAACGGCACGACGATGTCGGAGAGTCCACTGCTGGCCGAACCCCTCAAGGGGGAGTGGGGCTTCGACGGGGTGGTCGTCTCCGACTGGGGGGCGGGCCGGTCCACGGTCGCCTCCGCGGCCGCCGCCCAGGACCTGCTGATGCCGGGTCCGGACGGGCCGTGGGGGAAGGCGCTGGTGGAGGCCGTGGAGCGCGGGCAGGTCCCGGCCGGGGCGGTGCGGGACAAGGTCCGCCGCCTGCTGCGGCTCGCGGCGCGGGTCGGCGCCTTGGACGGGGCCCGTGCCGGCGCCGCCGGCGGTGAGTGGGCCGTCTGCGGTGATTCCGGCGTCCATGCCGAGTCGGCGGTCGGCGATGCGCCTGCCGTGCACGGTGGCCGGGCCGAGTCGGCTGCCGCGGGTCGTCCGGAGGCCCCGGCACACCGGTCGGCGGTGGCGGCGGCCGCTGCGGCGGACGTGGCGGCGTGCCCGACGGCCCGCGCGCCCGGTGAACCACCGGCCCAACCCCCACCGCCGGTCCCGGCATCACCCCGCGCGGCCCCGCCGGTCCCGGTGGCATCCCGCGCGGTCCCGGCGGTCCCCGCATCGCTCCGCGCGGCCCCGGCGGTCCCGGTGGCCCCGTCCCCCGCCATCCCGGCCGTCCCCGCGGGCCCGGGGGTGTCGGCCATGGGCGCGGATGGCCCGGCCGGTGGTGTCCTCCGCGCCGATCGGGAGGGTGTCGTCCGGCGGCTGTTGCGCGATGCGGCCGCCGCGAGTTTCGTGCTGCTGGAGAACCGGGGCGCCCTGCCCCTGGACCCGGCGGTGCTCACCTCGCTCGCCGTCATCGGCGTGCACGCGGACGAACCCCGGGTCCAGGGCGGCGGCAGCTCGGAGGTGTTCCCGCACGCCGTGGTCACCCCGCTGGCCGGTCTGCGCGCCGCCCTGCCCGCCGGGGTCCGCGTCGCGTACGAGCCGGGACCGCCGCCGGAGGGGGCCGGGGGCCCGGCGCCGCTCGGGGCGCGGTACGCCCGCGACCCCGAGACCGGCGCCCCAGGGGTACGGCTGCGCGTGCTCGACGCCGCCGGGGCCGTACTGCACTCCGCGCACCAGCGCTCGGGCCGCGTCCTGGAGCCCGAGCTGCCCCCGGGCGCGCGCACCGTCGAGCTGGCCGCCGTACTCCACCCCGACGCGACAGGGGAGTGGACCCTGGGGCTCGGGGGCTTCGGGGCGCTGTCCCTGGCCGTGGCCGACGCGCCGCTGCTGAACGGGGAGTTCCCACCCGGGACGGACGACCCGGCCGTCGTGCACGTCCGGCCCCCGCAGCACACGGCCCGCGTCCACCTCACCGCCGGCCGGCCGGTCCGGGTCCTCGCCCGCCGCGAGCTGGCTCCAGGGACCGGCCGGGCCACCGTCCTGACCGCCGCCCCGCCCCTCCCCGACCCGGTCGAGGCCCTCGCCGCGGCCGTGGCCGCCGCCCGTACGGCGGACGCCGCCGTCGTGGTCGTCGGGACCACTGAGGGCGCAGAGTCCGAGGGGTACGACCGACGGTCGCTGCGACTCCCTTCACCGCAGGACGAGTTGGTGCGGGAGGTCGTCCGCGCGAACCCCCGCACCGTCGTGGTGGTCAACGCCGGCGCGCCCGTCGAGCTGCCCTGGCGCGGCGCATCCGGCGCCGTGCTCCTCACCTGGTTCCCCGGCCAGGAGGCGGGCGGCGCCCTCGCCGACGTCCTCCTCGGCCGCACCGAGCCCGGCGGCCGCCTCCCCACGACCTGGCCCGCCGCCCTCGCCGACGCCCCCGTCCGCACCACCCGCCCCACCCGCGGGGTCCTCCCGTACGAGGAGGGCCTGCACGTCGGCCACCGTGCCTGGCTGCGCGAGGGGAGTGCCCCCGCTTACTGGTTCGGCCACGGACTCGGCTACACCACCTGGGAGTACGAGCACCTCGGGCCGCCCCAATCGACCTCCGAGGGCTACGAGTTCCCCGTCGTGCTGCGGAATACGGGCGCGCGCCGGGGCCGGGAGGTGGTCCAACTGCACCTGTCCCGGCCGGACTCGGCGGTGGAGCGGCCGGTGCGCTGGCTCGCCGGGTGGGCCTCGGTGGAAACGGGGCCGGGGGAGCGGGTGACGGCGTGCGTACGGGTCTGCGGGCGCGCCCTGCGGCACTGGTCGGCCGAGTCCCGCGCGTGGGTGCGGGAGCCGGGCCGGTTCACCGTCCTCGCGGGCCGCAGCGCCGGTGACCTTCCGCTGCGGGCGGCCCTGGAGGTCTGAGGAGGAAGGTCCGAGGCGGGGCGCTACAGTGCCGCCATGGACACTGGGGGGCGTACCGGAACGGGAACGGGCGCGGTGGCGGGGGCTGCCAGGGCCGGGGGAGCGGCGGGCGGGGCGCCGACCCTGGAGGACGTGGCCCGCGCCGCCGGGGTGTCGCGCGCCACGGTGTCCCGCGTGGTCAACGGGGTGCGCAACGTGGACCCGGCCATCCAGGAGGCGGTCCGGCGGGCCGTCGCCACGACCGGGTACGTGCCGAACCGGGCGGCCCGCTCGCTGGTGACCCGCCGGTCGGGAGCGGTCGCGCTGGTGGTCTGCGGTGCGGGCTCCGGATCGGACGCCGGCTGTGACGAGCACGCGGCCGGGATCTTCCAGGACCCCTTCTACGGACGGGTGGTGAGCGGCGTGCTCCGGGCCCTGCGGCCGCGCGGGGTGCACCCGGTGCTGATGTTCGCCGACGGGGCCGAGGGCCGTGCCGGGGTGGTCGCCCACCTGGCGCAGGGCGGCGCCGACGGGGCCCTGCTGGCCACCACCCATCCTCAGGACCCGCTGCCGGGGATGCTGGCCGGGGCGGGACTGCCAGCGGTGCTGTTCGCGCGCCCGGCGGCCGGGGTGCCGATCGACCACGTGGACCTGCGGCACCGGGAGGGCGGGGCGCTGGCCGCCCGGCACCTGCTGGCGCGCGGGTGCGGGCGGCTCGCCGCGATCGGCGGCCCGGCGGGCGTGCGGGCGAGCCGGGAGCGGCTGGCGGGCTTCGCCGAGGCGGCGTCCGGCCGGGTGCGGGTGGCCGAGGGGGACTTCACCCTCGACGGCGGAGAGCGGGCGATGCATCGCCTGCTGGCCGAGCAACCGGACCTGGACGGGGTGTTCGCGGCCAACGACCTGATGGCGCAGGGGGCGTGTCTGGTGTTGCGCGAGCACGGCCGCCGGGTTCCCGAAGACGTGGCCGTGATCGGCTTCGACGACTCCAGCGCGGCGACGGCGTCCCGGCCGAGGCTGACGACCGTCCGCCAGCCGGTAGAGGACATGGCCGCCGAGATGGTGCGGCTGCTGCTGGACCGGATCGCGGGGACGGGGACCGCGGACCCGGCGTCCGTGCTGTTCTCCCCGGCCCTGGTGATCCGCGACTCGGCCTGACCGAGCCCCGCCCCTTCGTCCGCCGCCCCGGTCGGGCGGCGGGGCTCGCGTGCCGGGCGGGGGTCAGGCGCGGCGGGCCGCCGCCTCGCCGCGGACCTCCAGCGCCGTGCGCCAGCCCGGGGGTTCGGTCTGCGGTTCCGGGGCCGCCCGGCGGCCGCCCGTCGTGAAGAACGCCGACAGCGGGAGGGTGGCCGCGCCGACCGTGACCGCGTCCGGGCCCAGCGAGCCGAGGCTGATGGCGACCCGCCCGGCCGGGTGCCGCAGGGAGTACCGCGTCGCGTGCTCCCGTACCGCGGGCAGGATGTGCGGGCCCAGCATCAGGCCCGCCCAGCCGCCGATCAGGATGCGTTCCGGCTGGAACAGGTTGATCAGGTCCGACAGTCCCGCGCCCAGGTACTCGGCCGTCTCCTCCAGGACCGCGAGCGCCACCGGGTCCGCCGCGTCCGCCGCCGCGAGCAGCGCGCCGAGGGCCTCCTCCTCGGCGGCGCCGTAGGGGTCCGGGCCGCCCCGGGACCGCGGTCCCTCCGGGGCGTCCGCGCGGTCCTCCGGTCCGTCGGGACCCGCCCGGCCCGCCGGGCCACCGCCCTGCTCGGCCCACCGGGCCAGCAGCGACTCCGCCCCGGTGTAGGCCTCCAGGCAGCCCAGGGCCCCGCACCGGCAGCGCCGGCCCCGGACCGAGACCGTCAGGTGTCCCCACTCCAGGGGGGTCCCCTCCGTGGTCCCGCCGTCCGGCGAACCGTCCGTGATCAGACTCGCGCCGACGCCGGAGCCGAAGAGCACGACGACGGCCTCCCGGGCCCCGCGCCCCGCGCCGAACCACATCTCCGCCTGGCCGAGCGTCCGGGCGCCGTTGTCGATGATGTACGGGACCTCCGCGGGCAGTGCCCCGGTGGCCCGCAGCAGCGCCTCCAGCGGCACGGCGTCCCAGCCGATGGTCTGGCCGTGCACCACCGCCCCGTCGGCGGCGTCGCGGTCCACGATCCCCGGGACGCCGACGCCCACCCCCAGCAACCGGTCCGTGCCCACCCCGGCCTCGGCGAGCACGGCGGCGATTCCCGTCCTGATGTGGTCGACGATCGGGCCGACGTCGTAACACCCCCGGGGCAGCAACGGCATTTCGGTGCGCGCCAGTTCGGTGAGCGTGAGGTCGAACAGCTCGACGCGCACGCGGGTTTCGCCAACATCCACGCCGATCATGTGGGCGCTGCCCGGCGCCACGCGCAACAGGGTGCGGGGCCTGCCCCCGTCGGAGTCGACGACGCCCGCCTCCTCCAGCAGTCCGTCCGCGACGAGTTCGCCCACGACGTTGCTGACGGACCCCGAGCTCAGGCCGGTGGCCGGGCCCAGTTCCTGCCGGCTCATCGGCCCGCCGAAGTAGAGCCGCTGCAGTACGGCGCTCCGATTGCCGCGCCGCAGGTCCCGCACCGTTCGTCCGCTACGCCCCGTGGTCATCTGGCCCCTTCCGCAGTGACGTCGGCGTCACTTCGCTCGCAACATACCCTTGCGCGACCCCTTGACGCGACCCTCTGGCGAGGCTTAACTCACGTCCTAAATTAAGGCCTGGACGAAAACGGGTGCAGCGGAGATGCCGGGTGGACGACGCCCGGGGCCTCCCCGCCACCTCCGCGGGCCTTTCCCCCGACCCCGCCGAAAGGGACCGAGCCGCCATGCGCAGAACCAGAGCCGCTGCCGCCGCCGTCGTAGTCTCCCTCCTGTCCGCCGCCACCGCCTGCGGCGGAGGTTCGACGGGCACCGGGGGAGCTTCCAACACGGCCCCCGAGGAGCTCACCTACTGGGCCTCCAACCAGGGGGCCGACATCGCGGCCGACCAGGCGACGCTCGGCCCGGAGCTGAAGAAGTTCGAGCAGCAGACGGGCATCAAGGTCAAGCTCGAGGTGGTCCCCTGGGCGGACCTGCTCAACCGGATCCTCGCCGCCACCGCCTCGGGCCAGGGCCCCGACGTCCTCAACATCGGCAACACATGGTCCTCCTCCCTCCAGGCGACCGGGGCCCTGCTGCCCTGGGACGCCAAGAACTTCGACGCCATCGGCGGCCGCGACCGCTTCGTGGAGTCCGCCGTCGGCTCGGCCGGCGCCCCCGGCAAGGACCCGGCGGCGGTCCCGCTGTACTCGATGTCGTACGCGCTCTACTACAACAAGAAGATGTTCCGGGAAGCCGGCATCGAGAAGCCCCCGGCCACCTGGGACGAGATGGTCACCACCGGCCAGAGGCTGTCCAAGGACGGCAAGTGGGCCCTCGGCGCGGAGGGCGCGAACCTCTCCAACAACATCCACCAGGCCTTCGTCCTCGCCAAGCAGCACGGCGCGGAGTTCTTCGACGCCTCGGGCAAGCCCACCTTCGACAGCCCGGCCAACGTCGACGCGGTCAAGCAGTACGTCGACCTGATGGCCAAGGACAAGATCATCGCGCCCGGCAACGCCGAGTACGACAAGAACCAGTCCCTCCAGGACTTCGCCAACGGCAAGACGGCCATGGTCCTGTGGCAGAACGCCGCCACCACCTTCAAGGCGCACGGCATGAAGGAGGGCGACTGGGGCGTGGCCCCCGTCCCCGTCCCGGCCGGCGGCGCCCCCGGCACCGGGAAGAACACCAACTCCATGGTCGCGGGCATCAACATGGCCGTCTTCAAGAACACCGACAACATCGACGGCTCCCTGAAGTTTGTCAAGTTCATGACCAGCGACGAGGAACAGAAGATCCTCAACAAGGCCTACGGCTCCGTCCCCCCGGTCAAGACCGCCCAGAACGACGCCGCCTTCGCCGGACCGGACCTCACGGTGCTGCGCGACACCCTCGCCACCAGCGCCGCCCCGCTCCCTCAGGTCCCCGAGGAGTCCCAGTTCGAGACCGCCGTCGGCACCGCGGTCAAGGAGCTCTTCGCCGAGGCCGCGGCGGGCCGCCCGGTGACGACCGAGTCGGTGAAGGCGAAGCTCACCAAGGCCCAGCAGCAGATGTCGAGCTGAGCCCCCTCCCATGACCGCACCCACCACGCTCCCGCCCGACGCGAAGGCGGGGGGCCGCCCCGGCCGAGCCCCCGCCGGCGAGCGCCCCGGCCGGGTCCGCCGCCCCGGCCGGCTGCGCCGCACCGCACTGCCCTACCTCCTGCTGCTGCCCGCCCTCCTCCTCGAACTGCTCATCCACCTCGTCCCGATGGTCATGGGCATCACGATGAGCTTCCGTGAGCTCACCCAGTTCTTCATCCGCGACTGGACCGGCGCCCCCTGGACGGGCTTCGACAACTACCGACTCGCCGTCGACGTCAACCGGCCCGTCGGCGAGGCCCTCCTCGGGTCCTTCCTCACCACCTGCCTGTTCACCCTGCTCTCCGTCAGCCTGTGCTGGCTGCTGGGCACCGCCGCGGCCGTGTTCATGCAGGAGACCTTCCGCGGCCGCGGCATCCTGCGCGCCCTGTTCCTCGTCCCGTACGCCCTGCCCGTCTACGCGGCCGTCATCACCTGGGCCTTCATGTTCCAGCGGGACAACGGCATGGTGAACCACCTGATCCACGACCAACTGGGTCTCGGCGGCGCCGAGCACACCTTCTGGCTGCTCGGGGACAACAGCTTCTGGGCCCTGCTGACCGTCTCCGTCTGGAAGGGCTGGCCGTTCGCCTTCCTCATCGTGATGGCCGCCCTCCAGAACGTCCCCAAGGACCTCTACGAGGCCGCCGCGCTCGACGGGGCCGGCATCTGGCAGCAGATCCGCCGGATCACCCTGCCCTCCGTCGGCGCGGTCAACCAGGTGCTGATCCTGGTGCTGTTCCTGTGGACCTTCAACGACTTCAACACGCCGTTCGTGCTCTTCGGCAAATCCGCGCCCGAGGCCGCCGACCTCGTCTCCATCCACATCTACCAGTCGAGCTTCGTCACCTGGAACTTCGGCACCGGATCGGCCATGTCCGTCCTGCTGCTGCTCTTCCTCCTGCTGGTGACCGCCGGCTACCTCCTCTTCACCAGCCGCGGCAGGAAGGACGACCATGCCCGCTAGAGCGCGCAGCCCGCTCGACCCGCCCCTGTCCTTCCGGGCGGTCCGGGCCGTCTTCCTGACCCTGCTCTCCGGCTTCGTGCTGCTCCCCGTCTACGTGATGGTCACCAGCTCGCTCAAGCCGCTCAAGGACGTCGCCGGCGAGTTCCGGTGGATTCCCAGCGGGCTCACCGTCCGCCCGTACATCGACATCTGGCACACCGTGCCGCTCGCCAAGTACTTCGCCAACTCCCTGATCGTGGCCGGCGCCGCCACCGTCTGCTCGGTGGTCATCGCCGTCTTCGCCGCCTACGCGGTCAGCCGCTACCGCTTCCGCGGCAAGCGACTGTTCACCGTCACGGTGCTGTCCACCCAGATGTTCCCGGGCATCCTCTTCCTCCTCCCGCTGTTCCTGATCTTCGTGAACATCGGCAACAGCACCGGGGTGGCGCTCTACGGATCCCGCGGCGGACTGATCCTCACCTACCTCACCTTCTCCCTCCCCTTCTCCATCTGGATGCTCATCGGGTACTTCGACTCCGTCCCCCGCGACCTCGACGAGGCGGCCACGGTCGACGGCTGCGGCCCCCTCGGCGCGCTCTTCCGGGTCGTGATCCCCGCAGCGGTCCCCGGCATCGTGGCCGTCGCCGTGTACGCCTTCATGACCGCCTGGGGCGAGGTCCTCTTCGCCTCCGTCATGACGAACGACGCGACCCGCACCCTCGCCGTCGGCCTGCAGGGCTACTCCACGCAGAACGACGTGTACTGGAACCAGATCATGGCCGCCTCGCTCGTCGTCAGCATTCCCGTCGTCGCCGGATTCCTGCTGCTGCAGAAGTACCTGGTGGCCGGACTCACGGCAGGAGCCGTCAAATGACCCTTTCCGAAAGCCTCCCCATGACCGGCGCCCACGCCGTCGACCTCGCCGCCCTGCCCCGCGACTTCGCCTGGGGCACCGCGACCTCCGCCTACCAGATCGAGGGCGCCGTCGACGAGGACGGCCGCGGACCCTCCATCTGGGACACCTTCTCCCGCGTCCCCGGCGCCGTCGACGGCGGCCACACCGGCGACACCGCCTGCGACCACTACCATCGCTGGCAGGACGACATCGCCCTCATGCGGCAGCTCGGCACCAACGCCTACCGCCTCTCGGTCGCCTGGCCGCGCGTCCTGCCCGGCGGCGACGGCCCCGTCAACGCCAAGGGCCTCGACTTCTACGACCGGCTGATCGACGGCCTGCTCGCCGCCGGCATCGAACCCTCCGCCACCCTCTACCACTGGGACCTGCCCCAGGCCCTCCAGGACCGCGGGGGCTGGCCCGAGCGCGCCACCGCCGAGCACTTCGCCGCGTACGCCGCCCTCGTCGCCGAGCGCCTCGGCGACCGCGTCACCCAGTGGGCCACCCTCAACGAGCCCCTGTGCTCCGCGTGGATCGGCCACCTGGAGGGCAGGATGGCGCCCGGCACCGCCGACCTCACCGCCGCCGTCCGCGCCTCCTACCACCTGCTGCTCGGCCACGGCCTCGCCGCGCAGGCCGTCCGCGCCGCCGCACCCGGCGCCCGCATCGGCATCGTCAACAACCTCTCCACCGTCGAAGCCGCCACCGGCAGCGAGGCCGACCGCGCCGCCGCCCGCCGGATGGACGGACACGTCAACCGCTGGTGGCTCGACCCCGTCCACGGCCGCGGCTTCCCCGCCGACATGCGCGAGGTGTACGGCGTGGAGCTCCCCGAGCGCCCCGGCGACCTCGACACCATCGCCGCCCCGCTCGACTGGATCGGCCTGAACTACTACTTCCCGCAGGTGGTCACCGCGGACCCGCACGGCCCCGCCCCCTACGCCCGCCAGATCCAGCGGCCCGGCGCCCCCCGCACCGGCATGGACTGGGAGGTCGACGCCGACGGCCTGGAGACCCTGATCATGCGCCTCCACGAGGAGTACGGCTCCCAGGAGATCCGGATCACCGAGAACGGCTCCTCGTACCCCGACACCGTCGCCCCCGACGGCAGCGTCGACGACCCCGAGCGCACCGCGTACCTGACGGCCCACCTGGCCGCCTGCGCCCGCGCCGCCCGCCGCGGGGCACCCGTCGCCGGCTACTACGCCTGGTCGCTGCTCGACAACTTCGAGTGGGCCTACGGCTACGACAAGCGCTTCGGCCTGGTCCACGTCGACTACGCCACGCAGCGCCGCACGGTGAAGTCCAGCGGCCTCCACTACGCCGGAATCATCTCCGCCCACCGCTCCGCCTGACACCGCGCACGCCACGCCCGCCGCGCCCGCCCCGCCTCTCGGGGCGGGCGCGGCGTGCGTGGTGGGATGGGCCCGGGGCGGGGTCCACCACCAGACGGAGAGGTCGGGAACATGGCCGAGGCCACCATGCGGGCGATTGCCTACGAGACGTACGGCGGGACGGAGGTGCTCGCCGAGACGAGGCTCCCGGTCCCCAAGGTCGGCCCGGGCGAGGTCCTGGTCCGGGTGAAGTACGCGGCCGTCAACCCGGTCGACTGGAAGATCATGGCGGGCGGCCTCGACCCCCTCATGGACGTCGTGTACCCCGTGGTCCCCGGCTGGGACGTGGCCGGCACCGTGGAGCGCGTCGGCATCGACACCCCCGAGTACGCCGAGGGCGACGAGGTCATGGCGTACGCCCGCAAGGACTACGTGCACGGCGGTACCTTCGCGGAGTTCGTCACCGTTCCCGTACGGGCCCTCGCGCACAAGCCGGCCTCGCTGGGCTGGGCCGAGGCCGCCGGACTCCCCCTCGCCGGACTCACCGCCTACCAGGTGCTCACCCGCCTCGGCACCGGCGCGGGCGACACCGTCCTCATCCACGGCGCGGCGGGGGGCGTGGGCTCCCTCGGCGTCCAGATCGCCCGCGCCCTGGGCGCCAGGGTCATCGGCACCGCCTCCCCGCGCAACCACGACCGGGTCAGGGCGCTGGGCGCCGAACCCGTCGCCTACGGGGACGGCCTCGCCGATCGGGTGCGCGCCCTGGCCCCCGAAGGACCCACCGTCGTCGCCGACTTCGTCGGCGGGGTGCTGGACGTCACCCGGGAGGTGCTCCACGACGACGGCCGGCACGCCTCCATCGCCGACCCCACGGTGACGGGCTCGGGTGGCGAGTGGATGTGGGTCCGCCCGGACGGCGCCGACCTGGCGGAGCTGGGCCGCCTCGCCGACGCCGGCAAGCTCACGGTCACCGTCGCCGAGAGCTTCCCGCTCGCCGAGGCCGCGGCCGCCTTCGCCCTCAGCCAGGACGGCCACACCGCCGGCAAGATCGTCATCGAGGTCTGATCCCTCCCCCACGGGGTCCGCCCGGGCGTGCGGGACCGCGACCGAACGTCCGCGGGCGGGGGCCGGCCGGGCCGGCGGCGCTCCCGGGCGGCCGGAGCCGCACGCGCGGATCGCGTGCGGCGTCCCCGTCGCCGCGGGCCTCGCCGGACCGCCGCTCCGCGCCGTCCCGTACGCCGGCACCGCCCCCACCGACGGGACCCCGCGTCGCAGCGACCGCCGCCGACGACCGCGCGTTACGCTCGGCACCGGTCCGGCGCGACGGCGCGGCGGACGTCAGACCACGGGAGGGCGACACGGCCGCCGTCAACCGCGAACGCCTCACCAGGCTCCTCACGTTCTGGCTGCGTCCGGCCTTCACGCTCCGTGTCCTCAACCGCTTCCAGAAGGTCGCCGGATTCGACCGGTCGATGGCACTGGCGTCCAGTGCGCTGACCGCGTTCGTCCCGCTCGCGATCCTCAGCGGAGCCGTGCTCGACCTCGTGGGCGACCACGACGTCGCGGCCGACATCATCGACCGCTACGGGCTGACCGGCGGCGGCGCCGACGCCGTCACCGACCTGTTCGCCTCCACCGCCGACCCCGCCACGAGTACGGGAGTCGGCATCGTCGGCACGCTCTTCGTCATCATCTCGGTCCTGGGCTTCTCGCGCGCCGCGCAGCGCGTCTTCGAACAGGCATGGGACCTGAAGCCCCTGAGCGTGCGCAACACGCCGAACGGCCTGCTGTGGATCCTGTGCTCCGCCGTCTACCTCGCCCTGAGCGGCTGGGCGTCCGCGGTCCTCGACCGCGGACGGGTGGGCCTCGCCTCCGCCGCCTGCCAGGCCGTCCTGGCGACGGGCTTCCTCGTCCTGACCGGCCGGCTGCTCTCCTCGAAACGGCTCTCCTGGCGGGAGCTGCTGCCCTTCGGACTGCTGGCCGCCGCTCTCACCGCCTGCTACTCGGTCGGCGCGAGCATCTACCTCCCGCACCTCTTCAACACCTACGCCACCGACTACGGCGCCCTCGGGGCGGTCTTCGCCCTGATCTCGGCGCTCTTCGGCGCAATGCTCGTCGTCGTCGGAGCCGCCGCGCTCGGCCGGGAGGTGTACGACGAGCTCGGGCGGATCCGGGCCGGACAGCGTCCGCCGGACGACGAGGTGAGGCGCGAATGGGACGCCGTCGTCGAGGAGGTGCACTCGCGCTGGCGCACCGCCCGCCGACAGCTCTCCCCGCACCGCGGCAGGCGGCCGCCCCCCGGCTGAACCGCCGCCCCCGCGGCCCGGGCACCGGCGTCAGGAGGTGACGGTGGGGGCGGGCGGGGTCCAGCGGCGGGTGCGCGGGACGCCGGAGGACACTCCGAACTCCTTCTTCAGCTGCTCCGGAACGGCATAGTGCATCACGCGGCCGCGGGTGAGGGAGCTGAGCTCGAAGACGGCGGTGAGGTGGCCGATCCGGTCCAGTGCCCACGCGCCCAGGGGCGAGCGGTCCTCGATGGACTCCAGGACGCCGAGCAGGCTCGGCAGCGTCCTGACGACGGTGTCCCACGCCGTTCGGGGGACCCGCAGCCAGTCGGCGCTCGTGTCCCCGATGAGGTAGCGGATGAGTGCGCCGACGACGGGGTCGAAGAACGTGCCGGGCACCACCTCCTCGTACAGGTCCACCAGCTGGCGGGTCAGCAGGACGCCCTCCTCGCTCGGCCCCATGTGCCGGGTCATGTACAGGTCGAGGAAACGGCGCGCCTGCTCCAGGTCCTCGGGCGCGTGCTCCTGGTCGACCCCGAGCATCGCGCCGACCACCCGCCAGGCGTAGAAGTAGGCCTCCGCGCCGTCGACGCTCATGTGGATGTTCAGCCGGTGCAGGGAGTCCAGGACGAGCAGCGAGAAGAGCATCTGCCCGCCGATCATGTCCTCCTGGCAGATCGGCGTCCCCAGGCGCTCCACGTCCCAGCGGCCCTCCCGCTTCAGGTGGTGCCGGACGGACGCGTGCAGCAGCCGGACCTTCTGCGCCGCCGGGATGAAGCGGCTGCCGGCCTCGAAGGCGTCCGGCTGCATGAGGTAGACGGTGAACTGACCCGTCTCCGCCATCCGCTTCGAGGGGTACTTCAGCGCATGGGTGGCGCTCAGGAGCCCGGCGACGTGCGGGATCACGTAGCAGGCGGGCATGGACGCGAACGACAGGGCGGTCGAGATGTGCACGTTGTTGTCGAGGAAGAACAGCCGGGCCTTCTCCATCTCGCCCCAGTCCACCCAGGAGGGCGGGGCGCCCGTCGCGTGCAGGTACTCCCGCGCCACGTCGGGGAGGCCGTCGGGCAGGGGTGCTCCCGCGGTGGAGACGTAGCGCATCAGCGTGTTGAACTTCCCCACCTCGCCCCGCTCGAACAGGGCCGCGACGGTCGCGTCCGCGAGCTCGTCGCCCTTGTCCCGCAGGGCGTTCATGGCGGTGTCGGTGTAGGTCATCACAACTCCTTCGAGAGGCCGGACACGGCGCCGCACGGGACGAACGGCGCCGTGTGCTGCGGCGGGCTCCGGCCACCGGCCGCGGGGAACGCCCCGGCGGTGCGGTGCCCGCATCTTCAGTGGTGGCGGACGGCCGCCCCGTGCGCCAGTTCCGTCAGGGCCCGCACGGCGTCCGAGGGCATGCGGGCACCATCGAGCGCCTCCCCGGCCTCCCGGACGCGTGCGGCGATCATCTCCTCGACGCGCGCCGGGGCGCCCGACCGGCGCATGATGGCGCGCACCCGCTCCAGTTCCTCGCTGCCCAGCCGGTCGCGGCCCAGTACGCGGCGCAGTTCCCGCCGGTCGGTGGCGTCGGCGGCCCGCCAGGTCTCGGCCAGCAGGGCGGTGGGCCGGTGGGCGCGGATGTCGTCCAGGTTGTCCTTTCCGGTGCGTGCCGGGTCGCCGAAGAGGCCGAGCAGGTCGTCCCGCAACTGGAAGGCCTCGCCGAGCGGAAGTCCGTACCCGGAGAACGCCTCGCGCAGCCGGCGGTCGGCACCGCCCAGGGCGCCGCCGATCTGGAGCGGGTGCTCCACCGTGTACTTGGCGGTCTTGTACCGGATCACCTTCAGGGAGTCGGCAGTATCCGGGACGGAGCCGGTGCGCAGGATCTCCAGGCATTCCCCGGCGACCAGCTCCCGTGCCAGGGTCGCCCACAGCGGGCGCCCCCGCGCGAGATAGGCGCAGGGCAGTCCGCTCGTGGTGAAGAGCTCGCCGGCGAGCGAGATCAGCAGGTCCCCGACGAGCATCGCCAGCGAGCGGCCGGCCGCGTCGGCCCGGGGCCCCGGCGGCGTGCCGGCGCGCAGGGCGACGTGCGCGGTGGGCCGGCCGTGGCGGATCGGGCTGTCGTCGATGATGTCGTCGTGCACGACGGCCGCCGCGTGCACCAGCTCCATCGACGCCGCGGCGCGCAGCAGCGCGTCGCTGTCCGGCTGTCCGGTGGCCCGCCAGCCCCAGTAGCAGAAGGCCGCACGCAATCGCTTGCCGTGCGCCACCGCCGCGTCCAGCCGCCGGGCCACCGGTGCCAGGTCGGCGTCGATGGCGACGAGCCGCTCCGCCTCGCGGCCGACGAACCATTCCAGTACGCCGTCGACGCGCGACTTGAACGCGGCCGGCTCGTAGCGGTCAGACACCACCGGTCCCGGCGCGCCGCGCGGCGACTCGCCGTGCGAGCACTTCGAGGTGCGGCGGCGGGGCCGCGGCGTACCGGTCGAGCACGAGGCGCCCGCGGGCCTTGAGCTCCTGCCCGCCGTCCTGGGCCAGCTCGGCCACGTCACCCCGGCGCAGCAGTCCCCGGGCTCCGCCCACCAGGGAGGCGAGCCCGCTCAACGCGACGTCGGCGACACCGGCGAGCAGCAACACCGCGTCGTGCTCCGCCCCCTTGCCCTCCGTGGCCGGTCCGTGCGTCATCGCGGTCCTCCCTTTCCTGCCTCGCCGAACGGCTCGGCGCCGTCCGTCGGCGTGCCCCGTCCTCCAGCCTGGCCGACGGCGCCGGGAGCCGCCGGGGAACTCACCAACGGACGAAAGAGCGCGGATACGCCGCCGCGCCGGTCGTCGGCCTGGTAGGCGGTAGGCGGTAGGCGGTAGGCGCGGAGGCCGGCGCCGCGCGGCCGGCGGCTCCGGTGGTGCGCACCGCCGCCGCCGAGCCCCTCGGGAACGCGCCGAACCGCGCGCCGCCCGGCAGGGTGGGAGGGCGACGCGCGGAGTCCGGTCGGGCGGCCGGTTCAGGCATAGACCCCGAAGTGGAACAGCGAGTAGCCGTAGCCGGTGCCCCGCTGGGTCATCTCCAGGCGGACGTAGCGACCCGACGCGTTGATGTCGTGGTCGTCGATGCCGCCGTCACCCGTCGACGTGGCGTACGCGGTGCGCCAGTTCCGGCCGTCGTCCGACACCTTGACGGTGTAGGCCCTGCCGTAGGCGCCCTCCCAGACGAGCTGTACGTGCCGGAGCTGCTTCACCGACCCCAGGTCGACCTGGAGCCACTGGGGATCGGCCCAGGTGCTGGCCCAGCGGGTGGCGGTGTTGCCGTCCGTGGCCAGCCCCGGTGCGCAGGGGCAGCCGCCGTACCCGTCGTTCTGGAAGGTGGAGGCGGTCGTCGGGCGGCCACGGGCCACGTCCGTGCCGGAGACCGGCGGCGGGACGACCCGTACCGAACGCTGCTCCACGCCCACGTTCCCGCGGCCGTCCTTGGCCTTGACGTACAGCTTCCACACCCCGGTCCTGGCCGGAGCCGTGACCCTGAGGTTGCCGTTGCCCAGGTTGACCAGCGGGGCGGAGACGAGCCCGCCCCCGCCGTCGACGTACTTGCCGCCCCAGAGCAGCTCGTAGGCGAGCTGGTCGTTCTCGGGGTCCGTCGCCGGAGCCGAGACGACGATCTCCTTGCCGGCCGGGACCGCCCCCGCGTCGGGGACCGCGGGGACCGGGACGGTGGGCGGCAGGTTGTCGCCGGCCGGGTTGCCCCCGTACGCCCGCTTGACCGCGTGGTACATCTTGCGGCGCTCGCCGGCCGGGGTCAGGTTGAACCAGTGGCCGCCGAAGTCGTACTCGGTGCCGTAGTGGAAGACGGTCGCGCCGAGAGCGACCCCCTGGTGGCCCTTCACGCAGTTCCAGGCGTTGGTGTAGCCGTCCGCCTTCGCCTGGTCGCCGGGCTCCAGCGGTACGCCGTTGGCGTCGTTCGGCACCTCCCATTCGCCGGCCGGGCCGGTCTCGGTGACGATGTAGGGCTTGGTGTACCCCCCTTGCTGCCAGGCCTGCTTGATGCCGCAGGCCTCCTTGTAGGCGTTGACGGCGTACAGGTCCAGGTCCGGCGAGTTGCGCTTGTAGTACGTCCACGCGCCGACCCAGGCGTCCGTGGAGGTGACCGGGTGGTTCGCGTCGATGCGGTGGACGGCCTTCGCGACGTCGTTGACGAAGGTGGTGTAGGCGTTGCGCTGGTTATCCAGCTCGGCGCCGCCGTAGCAGTTCTGGAGGCCGAGGACGGACTCGTTGCCGACGTTCCACATCAGGACGGCCGGGTGGTCGCGGTAGGCCTGCACCCATGAGGTGAACTCGGCCGTCATGGTGTTCTTGTACGCGGTGTCGGTGACGTAGTCGGTGCAGCCGCCGCTGCCCGGTCCGCCGCCCGGCTGGAGCCAGAAGCCGGCCACGACCTTGATGCCGTTGGCCGCGGCCGCGTCGAGGAGCTGTCGGCTCGTGCCGTCGGTGCCCCAGGTGCGGATGGTGTTGGCCCCGAGGGACGTGACGTCCGGCAGCAGCCGTGCGGCGTCGGCGGGGGACGGACCCCAGGTGACGCCCTTGACGAGGTACGGCGAACCGTTGACCGTCAGCTGCCAGTTGCCCTGGGAGCCGGTCACCTTGACCACGCTGCCGGCGGCCTGTGCCGGAGCGGTGGGGAGTACGGTCACGGTGCCCGCGAGGAGGGCGGCCGTGACGAGGGAACGCATGCGGGAGTGCACGCGGGTACCTCCTGGGGGTGTGGTGGAGGGGGTCACGGGAGTCGGTAGTCCGGGCCCAGGACGCTGCCCGCGCCGGGGTGGTTCTGGTCGTAGCCGCGGGCGTCGCACTGGAAGCCGCCGTTGATGCAGCGGTCCACCATGGCCTTCAGCGTCCGGTCGTCCCAGGCGTTGAAGAAGTCGTAGTGGAAGGAGTGGCCGCTCCCGCTCGAGAGCCGGACCTGTGACATGTCACCGCTGACGGGGAAGGCCATCTTGAACTCGACCATCGGGACGGCCACCGGGTGGCTCGCCGGGCACACGTTGTCGTTGCTGCCGGGCTTCACCACCGGGTAGGCCATGTGCGCCTTGTGGTCGGGTGTGTCCAGGAACCTGCCGTCCCAGCAGCTCGGCGACTGCATGCGGATGTTCAGCTGGGTGCCGGCGGGGCAGTTCGCGGGGAACTCGGTGTTCTTGAAGCTGTCGCCGCACTCCCAGCCCTCGACCCAGCCGGGGTGGCCGCGGAACTCGGCCGCCGTCTGCGTCGGGCTGCCGACGAGGAAGCGCAGCCCCTTGGGGAACGGGCGCACGCTCTTGTAGTCGGTGACGCCGGTCTTGTAGTAGATCACCTGCGGCCCGGTCGGCAGGACGGGCCGGTTGCCGTTGTAGAGCGTGGGCATCCAGTACCCGGAGAGGTCGCCGGGGGCGTTGCAGGCCGTCCTGCCCGCGCCGAGCGAGGCGGTGGTGCTGAAGGCGTCGGTCGTGGTGTTGCCCATGAAGGTGTGGTTGTGGGAGGCGCCGGGCCGGCCCGCGTAGACGATCGGGTCGTCGGACGCGGTCTTGGTGACGGCGCAGTTGGCCTGGAACTCGTGGAAGTACCGGTCCGGGGGGTTCGCCCAGGACGGGGTGACCCCCGTGACCGGCGGCACGGCCGGGATGTACCCGTCGCCGTCCGGGTCGTCGCCCCCGGCGAGGGGGGCGGCGGCGTGGTTCATGGCGGCGTGCACGGCCGTGCCGGTGTCGGGGGAGGCCTGGGCGGTCAGGGCGAGGCCGCCGAGGCCTGCGGCGGCGGTCGCGGCGATGGCCATCGAGACCAGCGCGGCGGACAGGGTCCGCGGTCGGAGTTTCATTTCTGCGGCTCCTTCGATGGGGCGGGGCGGGGGAGCGGGCGGATGGGACGGCGAGGCGGGAGAGCGCTCTCTCACGTGGCCCGGAAAACGCGGGGCGGCCGCCGGGCCGCCCCGCGTCCTGCCGGGGGTCAGGGGTGGATCAGGGGAACGAGACGATGGTGGAGGGGACGGTCGAGGTGCCCGAGGTGGGAGCGCCGATGCCGTTGATGACGTGCTCGTACTGGCCGTTGCCGCCGAGCGAGACCACGAGCAGGTCGTGGAACCTCACGCCCGGCTTCACCGGTGCCTGGAAGCCGTGCTCCTGACGGATCGTCGGGTCCACGTTGTAGTAGCAGTAGCTGCCCAGGCCCCAGCCCTCGTGGGTGTTCACCGAGTCGGCGACCTTGTAGGCCGCGTAGCCCTTGATCGAGCCGTTCTGGATCGCGGCCTGGTTCGGGGCGTCGTACGCCTTCTCGTTCTGGAAGAAGATCGTGCGGCCGCGCTCGCCGTTCCACTCCACGTCGTACTTGTTGAAGTGCTCGACGAACAGACCGGTGGCGAGCACGTCGTCGCCGTTCACCCGGAACCCGTAGTCGGAGCGGTTGGTCTCCCAGCCCACTCCGTCGCCGTGGTCGGCCCGCCAGATCCAGGTGTGGTCGACGATCGTGTCGTCGTTGTTGATCACCATGCCGAGGGTGGCCTTGCCCGCGCCCGCGCCGCCGACCCGGATGAAGACGTCCTGGACGGTGGTCGGGTTGGCGGCGTGGTCGGCGGAGGCGGTGGCCGGGCCGACCTCCAGCAGGCTCGGCGAGTTGACGGTGCCCGCGTCGATGAGGAAGCCGGCGAGCTTCACGCCGTCCACGTCGGCGACCTTCATGGCGGTGATGCCGTTGTCCGGGATGATCGTGGCGAGGCCCAGGCCCAGCACGACCGTGTCCGGGCGGTTGACCTGGATGGTCTGGTTCACGTGGTAGACGCCGGGGGTGAAGAGCAGGTGGAGCCCCTGCGCCAGCGCCGCGTTGATCGTCGCCGCGCTCGCGCCCGGCTTCACCACGTAGAACTGGCTCAGCGGGATCGAGCTGCCCTGCGGCGCGCCGTTGCCCCAGGAGGTGCCGCGGGCGTTGGTGCGCTTGGCCGGGACGAAGACCTTGTAGTCGGCCCCGTCCAGGTAGAGGAAGGGCTTCTCGCGGGAGACGGGCGTGGTGTCCAGCGTGGTGTACGGCGGGTTCGGGTACGACTGCGCCGGAGCGCCCTGGGTGCCGGAGAAGACCTGGTTCCACACCGCGTTGGACCAGCCGCCGATCGAGCTGTCACGGGTGTACCACTGCTGCTGCGAGTAGTTGCCGACCTGGCCGTCGACCTTGGAGTCGGCGATGTAGCCGCCGGAAGCCCAGCCGTAGCCGTTGGGGGCCAGGTTGAGTCCGCCCTTGACGTGCATCCGGCGGAACGGCGCGGCCTGCGAGACCGCCCAGCGGTTGGTGCCGTTGACCGGGTTGAGCGCGAGGTTCTCGGCCGAACGCCAGAAGTTCTGGGTGGCGTTGCCGCCGAACCAGCCCGCGTCGACGGTCACGTCGCCGTTGATGGTGGTGTCGTCGGGATTCAGGCCGAGGCCCGAGATGGAGGTGTAGAAGCCGATCTGCGCGTTGAGCCCGTTGTAGGTGCCGGGCTTGAAGAGGAACTGGTAGCGCCCCGAGCCGAACTGCGCCGACTCCTGCTGGGCGAAGACCTGGTCCAGCCTGGCCTGGATGTTCGGAGTCGACGGGTCGAAGACGATCACGTTGGGTCCGAGGTCGCCGCCGCCGGGGATGACCGGACCGGTGCCGGTGGTGCCGTAGACCTGGAACTCCCAGAGCGAGTAGCCGTATCCGGTGGTGCGCTGGGTCCCGTACACCCGCACGTACCGGGCGGTGCCGGTGACGTCGTGCGCGACCGTCCCGCCGGCCCCGGCGGTGGTCGAGTAGGCGGTGGACCAGGTGCTGCCGTCGGTGGACAGCTCGACGCGGTACGCCTTGGCGGCCGCGGCCTCCCAGCGCAGCACCACCTGGCTCAGCTGGGCGGGGGCGCCGAGGTCGACCTGTATCCACTGCGGGTCGGCGAACTGGCTGGACCAGCGGGTGCCGTTGTCGCCGTCCACGGCCGCGCCGGCCGGTGTACCGGCGCCCTCCGTGCTGGAGGCGGTGGCGGGCTTGCCCTGCGAGAGCAGCACGGGCGCCGCGTGGGCGGCGCTGCCGGGGAGCAGCACGAGGAGGGCCGCGATCAGCGCGGAGGCGAGCGCCGCGACGGCGAGCCGCGGCGGGCGATCGGAGAGGAGGGCCATGCGGGGGGCTCCTGACGTCATGAATCCGGGGGATTGAAGCGTGAGTGAACTGCCCGCCGGGGTGGCCGTCAAGAGTTTGCGCGTTCATGAACTGAAGACCAAACGGTGTGTCAATTGGGCGCCATGCCTGTGAACTTGGGGTTTCTTCAATCCTTGTGAAAAGTGTTGACGAAAAAACCCGTCAGCGCTCTACTGATGCTCCTGACCACTCCGTCCCGCCGCGCCCGCCGCGCGGGGCGGAGTCGGGAAGGCGCGGGCACTGTTCGAGAACTGTCCACGATCCCGGCCGGGGCGTCACCATGCGTTCGCTACTCGTCGCCATGCGGATTCCGTGTCGACGCCGTCTGCTCCCGATTCCTGCGTCTTCACGCGTTTCGGGTGTCCGGTTCATACCTCTGGGTGAGGGGGGCGCCTTCGGGGACGTTTGCCGCATCCGCCTTCCCTACCGTGGGCCGCGGGGTGACGGTCGTCGCCGAACACCGCGCCGTCTCACGCTTGGGGTACACCGTGCAGCACATGACGTCGCTCTGGCGGCGCCTGCAGTACCAGTTCGACAATCTGGTGTCCCGCGGCACCACCGCCCTCATCGGCTGGCTGGTCCTGGCCTGCCTGGGCGCCGTGGTCCCCGCGAGCGTGGTCCTGGTGTGGACCGACCCCCAGCCGCCGGCCACGCTGTCCGGCCGACTGGAGGCGGTGTGGGTCAGCGTCGGCCAGACGCTGAAGATCGGCGGAGCGGTCGGCTCCCCGCTGTACGTCCTGGCGTCCGTCCTCCTGGCACTGGTCGCCCTGCTGTTCGTGTCGACTCTGGTCAGCATCATCACCACCGGCATCAACCAGCGGATCCTGGAGCTGCGCCTGGGCTACTCCACGGTGCTGGAGGCGCAGCACACCGTCCTGCTGGGCTGGTCCGACCAGGTCTTCCCGGTCATCGCCGAACTGGTGACGGCCAACTCCAACCGGCCCCGCGCGACCGTCGCCGTCCTCGCCCCCAAGGACAAGGTGGAGATGGAGGAGGAGATCGGCGCCCGCACCACCGCCACCGGCACGACCCGGATCGTCTGCCGCAGCGGCTGCACCACCGACCCGGCCGTCCTCGCCCGGGTGAGCCCGCAGACCGCGAAGGCCGTACTCGTCCTGCCCCCCGGCGAGGACGACGGCGACACCCACGTGGTCAAGACGCTCCTCGCCCTCAACGCGGTCGAGCCCGGGCCCGGCGGCGCCGTCGTGGTCGCCGCCGTCCGCGACGCCCGCAACCACGTCACCGCGGCGCTGGCCGCCGGACCGCGCGGACGCGTCCTCGCCATCGACGAGATCATCGCCCGCCTCCTCGTGCAGACCGCCCGGGAGCCCGGCCTGTCCCTCGTGTACCAGGAACTGCTCGACTTCGAGGGCGACGAGTTCTACACCGTCCCTGCGGGCGCACTCGCCGGACGCCCCTTCGGCGAAGCCCTCCTCGCCTTCACGGAGTCCTCGGCGGTGGGCCTGCTGCGCGAAGGCGACGTGGTCGCGCTCAACCCGGACCCCGGTACCACGGTCCTAGCCGGCGACCGGATCATCGTCATCGCGGCCGACGACGACGCCGCCGTGCCGCAGGACGCGGCCCCCTTCGTCGACGAGGAGGCGGTCGTCACGGCGCGGGCGGAGCTCCCCGCTCCGGAACGGCTGCTCCTGCTGGGCTGGAACCGCCGGGCCCACCTCGTCGTGGAGCAGCTCGCGTCCTACGTCAGCGCCGGCACCAGACTGGACGTCGTCGCCCCGGGGGACGAGGCGACACGGCGCGACGCCTACGACATCTCGGCGGCCCAGGGCCACCTCGAGGTCGCCTTCCACACCGGGGACACCACCGACCCCGGCGTCCTGGAGCGGCTGGACGTGCCCTCGTACGACAGCGTCATCGTCATCGGGGACAGCGGCCCGACCCCTGGCGGCGGCCCTGCCGCCGGCGCCGCTCCCGCCCTCACGCCGGGGACGGCAGCGGACGACAGGACCCTGGTGACGCTGCTGCACCTGCGGGCGATCGAGGAGGCCACGTGCCGGGACATCTCCCTCACCACCGAGATGTCGGACGACCGCAACCGGCTGCTCGCACCCGCCCGGGAGGGCGCCGACTTCATCGTCAGCGGCCGTCTGATCAGCCTGCTGATGGCCCAGATCTCGGAGAGCCCCTACCTGGCCGGCCTCTTCGACGAGCTGTTCCGGGCGGAGGGGAACGAACTGCACCTCAAACCGGCCGCCGACTACGTCCGGACGGGAGAGGAGGTCCCCTTCGCCACGGTCGTCGCCTCGGCGGGCCGCCGCCGCGAGTGCGCCGTCGGCTACCGGCTGCGCGCGGAGGCCGCGACGGGCCCCGCGTACGGCGTCCGGATCAATCCGGACAAGCGCCGACCGGTCCGCTTCACCGAGGACGACTGGGTGATCGTGCTGGCGGAGGACTGAACGAGCCGCCGCCCCCCCCCCCCCCGCCGACCGGCCGCCCGAACGAACGACCGCATCCACATCGGCATCCGCATCCTTGCGCATCCCCGGTTCCGGCCCGGAACGAGGAGCCGCCGGGCCCGGCGGCCGTGCACGGCAACGGTTGGATCTCGGAACGCCCGCCGGCAGTGGCGTTTCCCGCGTCAGGACGTTGTCCTTGACGTGGAAGAGGACGGAACACTGTTCGCGCGGGCTTCGCTCGACGGCGAGATCTGGCGGGATGCGCTCGTGCACGGCGAGGAGTGCGCGTGGTGCCGCGAGCTGCGGGACCCCCCGGCTACGGAGGGCGGCGGAGCGGGGCGCCCGGCGGGGCCGGGCACGGAGGTGGACCGGGGCTGGATGGTCGCCGTGTCCGCGGTCACCGTGATCGCGGCCCTGCTCGCCGCCCTGCTGAACTGACCCGGAGCGGCGGGCGCCCGCGGCCCGCTGCCGCGGCCGGCCGTGCGACCTGTCGGCCCGCCGAGTGACCCGGCGGCCGGCCGTGCGACCTGTCGGCCGGGTGCGCGTTCGCTCGGCTCCGGGGAGCGTCGCGCACCCGGGCGGGGCCCTATGCGGCTTCCCCCAGCACCTCGTCGCGCCGACGGGCCGACCGGAGGGCGTCGGCCCACCAGACGAGGTCGTCCAGCATCGTCGTCACCGCCCGCTCGGACGCGACGGTGTCGTGCGGCAGCCCCTCCTCGTCGAAGGGGAACTGATGGAAGCTGACCGTCTCGCGGATGGTGGCGGCGTGCAGCTCCGCGAAGACCGGACGCAGCTGCTCGACGGCGCGCAGGCCCCCCGACAGCCCGCCGTAGGAGACGAAGCCGACCGGCTTGCGGGCCCAGACCCGCCCGGCGACGTCGATCGCCTGCTTCAGCGACGCGGGGAAGGAGTGGTTGTACTCGGGGGTGAGCAGCACGTAGGCGTCCGCCTCGGCGAGGCTCTCGATGAAGGCCCGCCCGCGCGGCCCCGGATCGGGGGTCCAGTGGGCCGGGAGGTCGGCGTCGACCAGGTCGAGGACGGTGAGCTCGATGTCGGTACGGGCAGCGGCGACGCCCGCGATCCAGCGGGCGAGCGTCGGCCCGAACCGCCCTTCGCGGGTGCTGCCGATGACGAGTGCGATGCGCAGTGGTGAAGTCATGACCCCATGTGTAGGACGTCAAGTCCACTTGAGGTCAAACGCCCGCTCCGGCCGGGCCCGTCGCCGACGCGGACCGCCACCGGGCGGCGGGGCACGGTCAGGCCCGGCCGCCGAAGCCCCAGGATTCGATGTCGCGGTAGTGGATCGGCCCCGGGCCGCGGCCGATGTTGCTGCCGACCAGGTGGAGGCGGTCGGCCGGCCACCGGCGGCCGGTGAAGGGTGCCAGGGTCGCGGCGATCTCCACGGCGCAGGTCGGATCGTCCCGGCGGGCGCGGGCCAAGGTCAGGTGGGGGCGCAGCGGTCGGTCCTCGAAGGGGACACCGCACTCCTTGACCACGCCGCGCACCTCGGTGGCGAGCAGGTGCAACCCCTCGACGTCCCCGTCGATCCCGGTCCACAGCACCCGCTCGCCGAAGTGGCCGCCGCCGCGCAGCGCCAGGCTCACGGGCCGGCGCGCCGCCGCGAGGTCCGCGAGCGGCGGGCGCAGCAGGGGGACGGCCCCGACCGGGAGCTCTCCGAGGAACGCCAGGGTGATGTGCCAGTCCTCGATGCGGTTCCAGCGCATGCGCGGGTACGCCGCGTAGGCGGGGCCGAGCTCCCGCGCCAGTTCCTCCTTCGCGTCGTCGGGAGGGGCGAGGGCGATGAAGACGCGGATGGTCGCGGGCCGGAGCTGTTCGTTCACAGAGGACTTCGTACCCTGCCCCGCCGATTCCGTCATCTTCCATCCCCGGGCCCCCAGGCCGGGACCCGTCACCTGGCCCGGGATGGGACCCGTCACCGCCGGGATTCGAACTCCACGGTGGCCTCCACCCCGAAGTGGTCGGAGACGAACAGCCCGCCCGGACCGGCGGTGTCGCCGCGCAGCGCGGCCCGTGCCACGCGCGCCCCGGCCGAGCCCAGCAGGATTCGGTCCAGCCGCTCGGCCCGGCCGGACAGAGAGCCCACCGCGGCCAGCGGATTGGCCGCCGGGTCGAAGGTGGGGGTCCCGTCGGCGGCGCCGTGCACCTCGCTCCAGGCGTCCCGCAGCCCCAGCGCCGCCGCGGGCCCGTCCGCCCCGGCCCGGCCGTCGTTGAAGTCGCCGAGCAGTGCGACCCCGGCCCGGGCCTCGGCCTCGAGGCCGCCGAAGCCCTCGGCGAGCAGGGCCAGTTCGGCCGTGCGCCGGGCCTCGCCGTTCTCGGTGTGGTCGCTGGTCAGGTGGGTGGCGGCGACGACCAGCGGGCCCGCCGCGGTGTCCACCGTGACCGCGGTGACCGCCTTGTGCGGGCCGAGCGCGTGCAGCCCCGCCTCCCGCACCGGCAGCCGGCTCAGCACCAGCAGTCCGTACCGGGCGACGTCCCGGGCCGCCGGGTCCGACCCCAGGGTGTACCCGGCGCGCACCCACGGCGCCGCCAGGAGCATGCCGAGCAGCTCGGGCTCCACCTCCTGGAGCGCGATGACGTCGGCGTCGGCGGCCGCCAGGTCGGCCAGCAGCAACGGCCTGCGCCGGGCGGTGGAGATGCGCGGGGCGTCGTACCGGTCCCAGAGGGTGTTCCAGGTCAGCAGCCGCACCCGGTCGGGGGCGCCCGCCGCGCTCCCCGCGCCGTCCTGCGGGCCGTACCGGGGGCCGGTCCGCGCGGGCCGCCAGGAGCCGGTGCCCGCCGGGTCCCAGGCGCAGGGGGTCCGGGCGGTGAAGTACGGCGCCCGCAGGAGCCGCGGCTCGCGCACGCGCCCCGCCGCGGTCGCGTCGATCCGGTCCACGCCCGAGGCCCGGTCCCACACCAGCTCGCCGTCCGCCTCGACGAACAGCACCCGGTGCCAGGGCACGTCCCCGTGGGGCACGAAGGACGGCAGCGGTACGCGCTTGGGGCCGGCCCCCCGCTGGAGCACCCCGAGGACGAACCGCGCCGGGTCGAAGCGGGGGTCCCAGCGGACCCGGTGGTAGAGCTCCTCGCTCGTGCGCATCAGTGGTCCCCTCCGGCCGCCGCCAGGCAGCCCGCGGTGTCCTCGACGCACCCGTCCGCGCCTATGTACCACGTGCGGTGCGCCTGGCCCGGATAGGGCGGGGCGAACCGGTGCAGCTGTGCGCTCAGCACCTGGGCCGGCACGGGATGGGCCCGCACGGCATTGCGCCGCAGCAGTTCCTCCTCGCCCACCAGCACCACGGCGTGTGTGACCAGCGCGTCGCGGCGCCGGGCGACCGAGCCGGCCAGCCCGCGCTGCTGGTCGGTGAGCGACGTGGCGTCCCAGACCACGGTGCCGCCCCGGGCCAGGGCGGCGTCCAGCCGGTCCAGCCCCGCGCTCAGCACCCGCGCGTTGGCCCGCTGGTCCGTACGGGAGCCCCGGGCGCCGCGCAGGTCGTCGAGGCCGATGTACGTGTCCACGCCGGGCAGTCCGCGGCCGAAGGTGCTCTTGCCGCTCCCGGACGGGCCGGAAAGCTGCACCAGCCGGGGGAACGCCCCCTCGCGCCACCGCCAGGTCGCCGCCACCGCCTCCTCGGCGCCGCCCGGGCCGAACGCGGCGCCGGAGCCCGAGGGGAACCCCGAGCCGAACCCGGCGCCCGCGCCCGCGGCTGCGTCCGGACGGGTTGTCCGCCCGGAGCCCGAGAGCCTGCCCTGCGCGAACGCGCGCCGCGCCTCCGCCCAGCAGCGGTCCGCCGCGTCGGCGTCGAGCCCGGACAGCGCCCCGCGCAGACCCTCCCGCAGGAAGCCCAGGGGGTCCGGTCCCAGCAGTCCCGCCTCCTCGGCGTGGAGCGCGGACCATTCGACGCACTCGCGGGCCTCGGCACCGTCAGCGTCCCCGGGCCCGTCGGGAGCCACCGCCCAGGCGAGCGCGTGCAGCACCCCCAGGTCGACCGCCGCGGCCATCCGGACCAGGCCGGCCCGCCGCTCGGCGTCCGGGAAGGGCCGACGGAGGTACGGGTACAGCCCCACCAGGTCGGCGACCCGTCGCGCCAGCGGCATCCCCAGGGGCCCCGCCGCGAGCCGCGCCGCGATCCGGGCCCGCGGCGCCCGGTGCAGTGCGGCGGCCAGCACGGCGGTCAGCCGGGCGTCTCCGGTCCGGCCCAACCCGTCGACGCGCGAAGCGACTTCGGCGACCAGGGAGGCGTCGGCGTCGCCGTCCGGGCGCCGCTCGCCCGCGCCGTCCAAGCCCTCCAAGCCCTCCAAGCCCTCTGTGTCGTCCGTGCCGTCCGTGCCGTCCGTTCCGTCCCCGGTTCCGGCCGCCCCCACCGCGCCCAGCAACTCCGCCACATCGGCCCCGGCCCCCGACCGCACCGCCCACAACGGGGCCGTCGGACCCAGACCGTTGGGCACCACCTGCGCGAACATCCAGTGCGTGTCGGTCCGTACGTGGCCGCCCCGCACCCACTTGGCCACGTACCGGCCGAAGTCCGCGCGGCCGAAACCGTCCACGGTCCGTACGACGTAGCCCTCCTGCCGGGCCGTGTCGACCTTCAGTCTGCGCAGGGCCCGCTCGTCGAAGGCGCCCCGCCACAGCACGCGCGGGGTGGGCACCCCCAGGCCGTGCAGGAACCGTACGGTCCGGTCCCAGTCCAGGCAGTGCTCCCCGTCCCACACCGAGAAGCCGTAGAACCAGCTGTCCAGGTGCTCGTAGGCGAGCGAATGCCGGGCGTAGAGGTTCTCCCCGCACACCCGCCGACCGGGCGGGATGGCTGCGCCGATCCGGCCCTGGAGGCCCTTGACCCAGGCCCGCGAAGGATGGTGGGCTGAGTCGGGTGACCGCGCGTGCAGTCCGTCCGCGTACAGCGTGGTGTTCTCGCCGTCGAGCTTCTCGGTCACCACGACCTCGCGCCCGGCCATCCCGGCGAGTCCGGTGGCCCGCACGTCGTCCGCGGCCGCGCCCGGGGACCAGGGCACGTGTGCGGTACGGGGATAGGGGGTGCGCATGGTTCCGCTCCTGCTCGACGACCCGGTGCCCCGTCACTGTAGGTATCCGGAGCGGCCGCAACCACCCAATATCCCCGGGCCGCGGGCGTGCCGTGCCGCTCCCGCGGGCCGGTCGGAGGCCGGTCAGTAGCCCAGGGTGAACCGGCGCCCGGTGTGCGCTTCCCGCTCGACCTCGTCGACCAGGGCGACGGCGAAGTCCTCCGTCGAGATCAGGCTCCGCCCCGCGTCGTCGACGACCAGGTCGTCCAGCCCCAGGCGGTACGTGCCCGTGCGCATACCGGGCTCGATCCGCGCGGCCGGGCTCAGGCTGGTCCACCGGACCTCCTCCACCGGGACGGTGCGCAGGAAGTCCAGCGCTTCGCCGTGCGCGTGCATCAGCGCCAGCACCGGGGCCGGGAGGCCCGGCTCGTCCCAGACGAGCGGCCCCCCGGGGGTGCGCAGCGAGCCGGCGCCCCCGACCGTGACCACCCGTGGCCGGGGTGCCTGCGCATCGATCGACTGCACGGCGCCGATCAGCGACTTGGCCGCCGTCACGAGGGAGTGCGGGTCGTCGGGGCCGGGGCCGAAGGCGCTGACCACCACGTCCTGCCCGGCTGCGGCCGCGGCGACCGACGCCGGGTCGAGGACATCGGCGACGACCACCGCGGCGGGGTCACCGCCGGTCAGCTTCGAGGGGTCCCGTACGAACGCCGTGACCTCGTGGCCGCGCCGGAGGGCCTCTTGGAGCACCCGCCCTCCGATGGTGCCCGTCGCGCCGAAGAGTGCGATCTTCGCCATGGAGACTCCCTGGGGTGAGGCGTGCGGGGATCCGGTCGGACCCGCCGGTCCATCCAAGCGAACCGGGCAGGACCCGCCCGGGAGCCGGGCCGGGGCCAGTCGGATGATCCGGGCCCAACGAGGCCCCGGGCCCGGACCGCCCCGAGCCCGGACCGCCCCCGGCCCGGACCGCCCCGGGCCCCTGGTCGGGCCGCCCGGCCCGGGGCGGAGCGGCGGCACGCCCGCGCGGAGCGTGGCCGACGGCCGGCCGGTGCCGGGGCCGTGCCCCGGCGGCCGGCTGCCGGTCGGAGGCGCCCGCCGGGGGCCGCGGTCGCGGTCAGCCGGCGGCCGGGACCGCCGCCGCCAGCCGGCCGCCCGCCGCGAAGTGCAGCCGGTCCAGCCGGGCCGCGTACGGCCAGCCGTCCGCGCGGTAGAAGCACAGGTCGCTCGGGATCGGGACCTCGCGCAGATCGGCGGCGTGCGTCCCGTCGGGCAGCTCCGCGGCTGCCGCCAGCAGCGGATCGGCGGCTCCCGCCCACTCGGTGACCGGGGCCGGACGGGGCCAGGGCTCACCGGTGTTGGGCTGCATCCACCGCGCGTCGCGCGCGACCCGGCCGGCGAAGTCCGGCCGCTGCGCGGCCTCCCGGGCCAGCCGTGCGTAGGTCAGCAGCAGATCCGCCAACGACTCGGCCACCAGAGTCACTTCGGGGTACTCCCGCAGCTCCTTGGCACTGGTGGACACCGAGACGGCGTAGCCCCAGCGCCCGCCCTCCGGATCGATGCGGACCTGGACGAGGGCGCCGTGGCGGCCGGAGTCGATCCGGGCCACGGGCCAGTACGTGCCGTCGCCGCCCAGCATGCGGTGCAGCTCGTGGTCCACCTCGCGCCCAGGGGCCCCGGGCAGCATCCGCAGCGCGGGCAGTCCGATGACGTGGACCGCGCCGATCTCCCGGAGCACGTCCCGGACGTCCTCGGGCACCGGGACCGGCCAGCCGTCCATGTCCGCGTCGGCGCAGCCCGGTTCGAGACCGACGAAGTCCGGGAAGCGCGCGTTCAGTTCCCGCAGTTCGGCCACCGCACGCCCGGCGGCGTCCTCCGGGACGGTGTGCCGGCGCACGGCCCGGCCCAGGAAGTCGCCGCTCACCACGCTGCGCAGCAGCAGGGCGCGGCCGTCGCCCACGATCCGGAACTGGACCTCGCTGCTCCCCGTGTCGGCCGTGTTGTGGGCGGTGGAGAAGTACGGCTCCCAGGACACGGCGCAGGGGTGGCCGGGCAGGGCCCGCAGGTCGACGAGGTCGGTCAGCGGGTCGCCGCGCCCGACGAGCGCGGTGAGTTCGGCGTCGGTCCCCTCGGCCACCTCGACGCTGGAGACGGCGGAGGTGGTGAGCTTCGCCCGCGGCCGGTCCTCCACCCCGTCGGCCAGCCGCTCGGCCACCCCGGTGAGCCACCCCACGAACTCGGCGGCCTGGACGGTGACGTCCGGGTCGTACCCCGAGGCGTTGACCCCGATGACGGGGCCCCAGCCGGCCGCCCCCAAGCCGACGATGAGGGAGCCCTCGCCGAAGTCGAGCTCGCCCAGGGTCCAGTAGCCGTCGCCGAAGACCTCGCGTCCGCGCGGACCGAAGCGGTACTCGTGCTCCTGGGTCTCCATGCCGCCGATCTCCCGCAGTACGACCCGTACCTCCTCGGGCACGGGGACCGACCAGCCGTCCAGGGCCGCGTCGGTGAACCCGTCGAACAGCTCGACCTCGTCCGCCCGGTCCCGGGCCAGTTCCTTCAGCGCCCGCACGACGGCCGAGGCCGCCCGCACTCCCGCGTCGTTCATGTGCCCAGCTCCCGAGTCGTCCGCCACGGTGGTGAACCCTATCCGCCGCCCGCTACCGGCACAGTGCCACGATGGACGGCGACACCGTCCCCCTGGCCGCCTCGCACAGCGGCGCCATGTCGTACGCCGGCCGCGGCGCGGGCCCGGACCGCGCTTTGGCCGAGCGCTGCTCGCGGGGCCCGGCGGGGGCCGCCACCGGACGCCGGTGGCCGGGCTTCACGGGCTTCACCGGCCTGACAGGCCTGACGGGCCTGACGCGGTACGGGCGTCCCGGTCCGGCCGGGGCGTCCACACGAACGGCCCCCCGTTGCGGGGCCGCCGCGGGCGCCCGCGGGGGAGCGGGCGCCAGGTCCGCGGACCCGGGCAGCCGGCCCAACGGCAACGCGGCCGGGGCGGACGGTACCGGCTCCGGCACACGTCCCGACGCGGGCGCGGGCCCGGGTGCGGCGGGCGGAGCGACCGGACGCACGGTCACGCACCCGGTCCCCAGGAGGAGGACGGCGAGGGTCAGGGGCAGGGCTCGGCGCAGCTGCATCCGCCCAGCCTGCCGCAACCGCGGCGGCGAAACCGCCCCCGTCACGCGGACGGGTGACGTCCGACCTCACGGCCGCCGGCCCGGGGCACGCTCCCTATCCGGCCGCCACGGCCGTTCCCCGATCCGCGCCGCGCGACGGGGTGGCAACGCTCAGGCCAGGAAGCGTTCGACGGCCTCGCGGGCCCGGGCATTCGAGGCGGCAGCGTCAGCCAGAGACCGGGCCAGGTACGGGTTCCAACGGCTGTCGCGGCGTCGCCTCTTGGGCGCGAGTTCGGTACGGCCGGCGCGCCAGTGGCGGGTACGGCCTCCGGCCCACGGGGCCCCAGCCAGGCCGGGCCGATCTCCTCGAGCCGGTGACGTGGTCGGACCGGCGGGTTTCATGCCGCCGGTCCGCAACGGGGAACGTAGCAAGGCTTGGGTAACCAGGTGGTAAGGAGGTAGAGGAGCGGCAGAGCAGGGGTCCTCCGCCATCGCCCCTGCCGCCGCCGACCGCCGTAACCCGGGAGCCCCGCCCGCTGTTGCACAACCGGCGGGTCCACCCACGGTGAACGGAGTTCCGATGCCGCAGCTGACCGACGAGGCCGTGCCCGACCGGGCCGCGCCCGGGCGGGCGGGTACCCGGATGACCCCCGAGGCCTACGGCGCCTCGCGCGCCGCCCTGTGGACCGGGGCCGTCGTCCTCGTGACCGACGCGGACGGCCGGGTGCTCGTCCAGAGCGTCGACTACCGCGCCGACCGGCTGCTCCCCGGCGGAGCCGTGGACGCGGGGGAGTCCCCGTCCGCCGCGGCAGCCCGGGAGGTCCGCGAGGAGTTGGGCCTCGACGGCCGCTATCCGCGCGGTCTCGCCGTGGACTGGATCCCCCACGACGCCCCCGGCTTCCCGCCCGAGACCGGCTTTCCGGGCGAGATCCTCTACGTGTACGACGGCGGGACCTGGTCGCCCGAGCGGATCGACTCCGTCCGTCTCCCGGCGCAGGAGGTCACCGGCATCGACTTCGCCGAACCGGCCGACCTGCCCGCCCTGATGGACGCGGGCGACGCCCGCCGGGCGCTGTCCGCCCTGCGCGCCCGCATCGGCGGCTGCGGCGCGGCCCTGCTGGAGGACGGCCGGCCCACGGCGCCCACCCCGCTCGACCGGCTCGGCGTGCTCCGGTCCCGCCGGATTCCGGTGCGCGGCGCCTGGCACCCGGGCCCGGTGCCCCCGAGGCTGCCCGTACGGGAGCGCTCCGGCTGGCTCTTCGCACCCGACGGCCGGGTCCTGGTCCTGATCGCCCGTGCCACCGGCGCGGCCCACCTGCCGTCCCCGGTGGCCGGCCCCACGGCCGGCGCCGCGCCGCTGGGATACCGGCTGGTCGAGGGGGGCGCCCATTGCCGCACCGCGGCCCGGCTCACCGGACTCGCACCGTCCGGGGACCCGGCGTACGCCCGGCTGCTGGCCACCCCGGAACAGGTGCGGGAGCTGAGCGACTGGGGCCCGGCCGGCGTACACGAACTGGCCGCCGTGCACGCGGCCCGCACCCGTCTCTGCCTCCCGGCCGCCATCCGCACTCCGCCGGCGGAACTCCCGGAGGAGGGCCTGCGCTGGTGACAGGTTCCGGGCCGCCCGGGAGCCCGGACCGCCCACCGCCGTGGTGCCCACCGCCGTGGTGCCCACCAGCGTGTTGCCCACCGCCATGGCCGGAAATCCGGCCCGCGCGGCGCCCGGTCCCGCAGCATGGGGCCATGAGCGACACTGCGATCACCTACACCCTGTACATCCAGGCCGATCCCGCCCGGGTCTGGCAGGCCCTCACCGAGCCCGCCTTCACCCGCCGGTACTGGGGCCTGAGCTTCGAGACCGACTGGGCGGTGGGCTCGGCGATGGACTGGACCGAGCGCGGGGCGCGCACCAGCGACCCCGCCCAGGTGGTCCTGGAGTGCGTACCGGACCGCCGGCTCTCCTACACCTGGCACTCCTTCACCCCGCAGTGGGCGGCCGCCGTCGGCATCGGCGAGGACCTGCGGGCCGAACTGGCCCGGGAGCGGCGCACGAAGGTCACGTACGAGATCGAACCGGTCGGCGACACCCTCGCCCGGCTGACCGTCCTGCACGAGGGGTTCGAGCCGGGCGGCACGCTGATCGGCATGTGCGGGCGGGCCTGGCCGCTGCTCGCCTCCAGCCTCAAAACCCTGCTGGAGACCGGTGCCCCGCTGCCCGAGGCGGGGCACGAGGCGGACCAGGGGCACGGCGGACACGAGGCGCACGAGACCCGGCGTACCGGCGGAGCCCGCGAGGAGTGACCGGTACGGGGAGGGGCCGGTGCGCGCCACCGGCCCGCCGCCGGCCCGCTGCCCGGAGGCGACTCCGGGCGGACCCCCGCCCGCCCCCGGTCCGTGGCGGCGGCTGTGTCCACGCCGATGCCCGCGTCCACGCCGACGCCCGCATCCGTGCCCGCCCCCGCATCCGTGCCTTCGCCTACACGCGTGCCGCGCCTGCGCCTGCATCCGTGCCCGCGTCCGCCTGCGTCGTGCCCGCGCCCGTGCCCGCATGCGTGCCAGCGCCTGCGTACTGCGCCCGCGCCCGCGGAGTGGCCGACCCGTCCGACCTGTCCGCCCCGGCTCCGTACGGGGGTTCGCCGCCGCGGTGTGGCCGTGCGCGCCGGGCGCGGTGACGGGCCGGTGGACCCCGTCCCGGTCCCGGACGCCACCCTGACCGCCGGGAGTTCACCGCCGTCGTGTGCAATGGGTGCCATGCGGAGAGGCAAGAAGCAGGAGCGACCCGCCGTCGGCGTGGCGACCCGGGTGCCGGTCGCGCCCGCGCCGACCGGCCCGGACCGGGCCGTCGGCGGAGCCGGCTGCGGGCGGCCCCACCGGGACGACGCGGACGCCGAAGACGCCGAAGACGCCGAAGACGCTCAGGACGCCCAGGTCGCCCAAGACGCTGACGACGCCCAGGCCCGCGTGCCCGGACCGGCCGTGCGCGCGGCCGGCCGCCACGGGCGGACGCACGCGAGCGCCCGGGAGCCCGGTCCGGACGGGACACGGGCCGGGCACATCCGCGCAGGCGCCGCCCGATGAGCCGCTCCCGCGGCGCCGCCGCCTCCGAACACTGGCGCTACGCCCGCCACTTGGAGGACCTGGCCGCCGTCCCGGACACGGCCGCCGAGGCCGAGGCGGTGGCGGCCGTGCTGCGCGACCCCGACCCGGTGATGGCCGAGAGCGCGGTCGTCACCCACCTCGACCGCCGGGCGGTACGGCTGCTGGCCGACGAGGCGTTCACCGCCTGGGCCAGCGCCCTGGGAGCGGCCCTCGCCGGCCGCGCCTTTCCCGAACGGCGACTGCGCGAGTGGACCCTGCTCCGGGCGATCACCGAGGGCGAGCCCTGGTCGGCCGCGGAGCTCACCGGGGCCTCCGACTGGTGCCAGCGCACCGCCGCCCAGTCGCTCGACGCGTCCGGGGCGCTCCGCGTGCTCGCGGCCGGAGCACGCACCCGACGCGTCCGCACCACCGCGGCCCAGCGCCTGCGCGGACGCACCCCCGCCTGACGGCCGCCCGCCGGGGAGGCCAAGACCCGCGGAACGGCACCGGGCCCCCTCCGGAGAGGGGGCCCGGCCGTCGTGCGCGGGTCGGGCGCGTCAGTTGGCCTTGCGGACGCGGGCCGCGCGGCGTGCCTCGGCCGTCAGACGGGCCTCGGCCGTCTTGCGGGACTCCTTGCCCCTGCCCTGCCGTCCGGGGCGGGTGCCGATCCCGTGGAAGCCCAGCTCGGTGCCCGAGGGCCTTCCCTTGGCGTCGGTCGGCGCGGAGCCGGCCAGCGGGACGCCGGACGGCGCCTTGGCCCCGGTGATCCGGCTGAGCGCCGCCTCGCCGGACCGCACCTGGGTGATCTCCGGCCGGATGCGGGCGTCCGCCATCAGCCGGACCATGTCCCGCCGCTGGTTCGGGGTGACCAGGGTGACGACCCGGCCGGACTCGCCGGCGCGGGCCGTACGGCCGCCGCGGTGCAGGTAGTCCTTGTGGTCGGCGGGCGGGTCCACGTTGACCACGAGGTCGAGGTCGTCGATGTGGATGCCGCGCGCCGCGACGTTGGTCGCGACCAGGACGGTGACCGCGCCGGTCTTGAACTGCGCCAGGGTGCGGGTGCGCTGCGGCTGCGACTTCCCGCTGTGCAGCCCTTCCGCCTGTACGCCCATGGCGCGCAGGTGCTTCACGAACTGGTCGACGCCGTGCTTGGTGTCGAGGAACATCAGCACCCGGCCCTCGCGGGCCGCGATCTCGGTCGCGGCCGAGATCTTGTCGGCCGAGTGGATGTGCAGCACGTGGTGGTCCATCGTGGTCACCGCGCCCACCTGAGGGTCGACGGAGTGCGCGACGGGGTCCTTGAGGTACGTGCGGACCAGCTGGTCGACATTGCGGTCCAGGGTCGCCGAGAACAGCATGCGCTGCCCCGCGTGGTGCACCTGGTCCAGGATCTCCGTGACCTGCGGCATGAAGCCCAGGTCGCACATCTGGTCGGCCTCGTCGAGCACCGTGATCTTCACCCGCTCGAGGTGCACGTCCCGCCGGCCCACCAGGTCGCTCAGCCGCCCCGGGGTGGCCACCACGACCTCGGCGCCGGTGCGCAGCGCGCCGACCTGCCGGCTGATGGACAGCCCGCCGACCACGGTCGCCATGCGCAGCTTCAGGGCCTCCGCGTACGGGGTCAGCGCCTCGGTCACCTGCTGCGCCAGCTCGCGCGTGGGTACGAGGACCAGGGCCAGGGGCCGCTTCGGGTCCGCCTGCTGTCCCGCGGTGCGCGCCAGCATGGCCAGGCCGAAGGCGAGCGTCTTGCCGGAGCCGGTCTGCGCGCGGCCGAGGACGTCCCGCCCGGCGAGGGCGTTCGGCAGCGTCGCGGCCTGGATGGGGAAGGGGTCCGTCACCGCACGGGCGGTCAGTGTGGTCACCAGCTCACGGGGCAGGTCGAGCTCGGAGAAGGCCGCCACGGGCGGGAGCCCCGGCGTCTTCGTCCTGGGCATCGTGAACTCGCCCTGCGGTCCGAGGGTGCGCGGCGCCTTGGCGCCGCCCTTGACACCCGCCTTCACACCGAAGCGCCCATGAACTGACGGGTTCTTCATGCAGAACCTTTCGAAGCAAGAACAAAAGATGGTCAACCGCCCATGGTACCAGCGGGGGCTACGCCTTCCCGGCGTCCAGTTCCCCGGCCCGCACCTGCGCGAGGTGGGCGCGGGCCTCGCCCGCGGCGCGCCGGAACCAGTCGGCGATCACCGCGGTCTCGTCCGGCGTGTAGTCGGCGAAGAGGGCGCCGAGCCGGTCGTAGAAGGGCTGGTACACCGCGAAGACCCGGACGGCGGCCTGGGGGTCCGCGACCACCCGCACCCGGCGCCGGTCCGCCGGATCGGGCTGCCGCCGTGCGTAGCCGGCGCGCTCCAGGCGGTTGAGGACCCCGGTCACGGCGCCGGTGGTGAGGTTCACCAGCTCGGCGAGGTCGCCGGCGGACAGAGGTGCGTCCCCGGCGCCCAGGACATGGCCGAGGCAGGTCAGGTCGGTGACGTTCAGCCCCAGCAGCTGCGCCATCTCCTGCTGGCCGACGATGCCCAGCGCGACGTACTGGTCCATGCGCGAAAGCGCCTCCGCGGCCGAGGCCGGAGGGCGCGACTTGCCCTGCACGCGGATACTCCTTAGTGTCTAAGTTACTTAGCTCGTGAGATGCTTATTCCGTGAAATAAGTGTCCCTCTTCGAGCCTAGTGCCGCCCGTACGACCAGGGAGAATCATGAGCGCGCACGGCGATGTCGACCTCGGCCACACCGTGGCCGGATGGACCGGCACCACACTGGCCCTGCTGGGCTGCACCGGATCGGGCGCCGCGTTGTGCGCCGCCTGGACCCCGGGCATCTGGACCGGACTCGCGGTCGTCCTGGCCGCGGGCGTCGTCACCTGGGTGCTGCACCTCGCCGGATGGGGCAAGGCGAGCGGTCCCCGTCCCGCGGGCCGACGGGACTGGCGGGTGCGCGACACCGCCGCGCGAGCGGGCCACCCGGACTGCCTGGGATGCCGGATCCGCGGGCCCCGCCGGGTCGCGGCGGCCGCCCCGCGCCCCCGGCCCGCCGTCGCGCCGCCCGCCGTCGCCTTGCCCGCCGTTGCTTCGCCGGTCGTCGCCTCGCCCGCCGCGGACGCCCGCGGGTGAGGACCGGTCCCCCGATGCGTGGACGGAACGCTCACACGTTCGCATCCGCCCCGCGCCCCGGTTGGCCGCGTTCGGCCGGGGTGACGCGGCGGGCGGGCCGCCGGTCCGGCCTGCCAGGTGTGCAGGGCGTCGACCCCCGCGTGCACGACGTCCGCGCACGCGTCCACGGCGAGCGCGGGGTGAGGTCCTCGTAGTGCAGGGGGAAGGCGGCCCGCCCGACGCCGGCCCCGCGGACCGGCGCGGACACGCTGACGTTCCGCCCTCCCGTCGTCAGGGCCCCTTCAGTCCTCCCGTACGGAGATGGCGGAGACCGGGCAGGCGCGGGCGGCCTCCCGCACCAGCGGGCTGCCAGAGCCGTCCTCGCGCCCCGGGAGCAGTGCGCCGAAGCCGTCGTCGTCCTGGGTGAACACGCCCGGCGCGGTCAGCGCGCACTGGCCGGCGCCGATGCAGACGCCGGTGTCGATCTCGATGGCCAGGCGGTCCGCGGGCACGCCCCTCACCACGCCACGGGAAGCTCGACCATGCCCTGGATGGTGTCCCCGGGCTTGAAGGGGATGTGGTCGGGATCGGCCGCCAGGCGCAGTCCCGGGAGCCGTTCGAAGAGGGCGGTCAGCGCGATCTCCATCTCTGCCCGGGCCAGGTTCTGGCCCAGGCACTGGTGGATGCCGAAGCCGAAGGCCACGTGGTGCCCGTTGGGCCGGTGCCAGTCCAGCGCGTCGGGCTCGGCGAAGACGGCGGCGTCGCGGTTGATGACGGACGTGGAGAAGACGATCCCGTCGTCCGCGCGGACCGTCACCCCGCCGATCTCGATGTCCTCGGTGGCCACCCGCAGCATCCCGTCCGCGATCGACAGGAACCGCATGAGCTCCTCCACGGCCGTCGGCATCAGGGTCGGCTCGGCCCGCAGTTCGGCCAGCTGCTCCGGGTGCCGCAGCAGGGTGAAGGTGCCGAGCGAGATCATGTTGGCCGTGGTCTCGTGTCCGGCCACCAGCAGGATCACCGCCAGTGCGACCAGCTCCTCGACGTCGATCGTGCCGGTCTCCAGGCGCTGGGCGATCAGCTCGTCGAGCAGTCCGTCGCCCGGTTCCCGGCGCTTGCGCCCGATGAGGCCGACGAGGTAGGCGTCGAGCTGCCGTCGGGCATCCTCCACATCGGCGGCCTCCGGGCCGCGCAGCAGCCGGCGGGACTGGCCCTCGAAGAACTCGTGGTCCTCGTAGGGGACTCCGAGCAGCGCGCAGATGACCATCGAGGGCACTGGGAGGGCGAAGGCGCCGACGAGCTCCGCGCGCGGGCCCGCGGCCACCATCTCGTCGAGCAGCCGGTCCACGGTCGCGCGGATGCGCGGGCGCAGGGCCGCGGTCCGTTTCAGGGTGAAGCCGGGGATCAGCATGCGGCGCTGGGTGTTGTGCTCGGGGTCGTCGACCCCGAGCAGTGCGGCCCGCCGCACCTTCAGGCCCTTGAACCTCGGGGTGGGCATCGGGAAGGCGGCGTTCTCGCGGTCGGCGGAGAGCCGGCCGTCGGAGAGGAGGGCGCGGGCCTCGGCGTGGCCGGTGACCACCCATACGGAGCGCCCGTCGAAGAGGGTGACCCGGGAGAGCGGGCGCCCCCCGCGCAACGGCGCGTAGCCGGCCGGTGGGTGATAGGGGCAGGTTCGGTCCTGGGGGAACGCGACGGTCTCGGACATGAAGCACCTCGCAGGCGATGGGTCCGTCTTGCCGGACTCCATTACATGCCTGAGGCACCTATCCCACCTATGCCACTTTCGGCCAGATCACCCGTATGCGTCCGCAGGGTCCGGCCGGGCGCCGCGGTGTGCCTCAGAGGTGCGCGTCCAGGAAGGTCCGGCACTGCGCGGACGTCATGGGGCCGGCCTGGCCCGCGACGGCCTCCCCGTCCTGGATGAGCACGGCCGTCGGTGCGCCGGTGACCCCGTAGCGCCTGGTCGGTCCGGGGCAGCGGGTCATGTCGGTGCGGACGGCGGTGAACCGCGTGCCGTACTCCTGCGCCAGCTCGGCCACGACCGCGTCCATCGCCCGGCAGGCCTCGACGGCCTTCGGCCAGGTCCCGCAGAAGTAGGCGAGGACCGGCCCCGTCGTCATCGAGAGGATGAAGTCGAACTCCCGGTCCTCCAGTGGCTGGTGTACCCGACGTGCCATGCGTGCCGCTCCTCGCTCGGGGCCCCGCCGGTCTTCGGGAGGGCCGCCCCCATCATCGCGGTTCGCCGCGGCGCGCCCGTACCCCCTCGACGGGCAGCACCCGCCCGGAGGCTTGCGGCCGCGTTGTCAGTGGCGTCTGTGAAGCTGGCCGCATGGACGACAGGATGCTCCGGCGCCGGGTCTACGGCGCCGACCACGACGACCCCGACCCCGGTCCGCGACCCGGCCACGTCTACGGCGAACTCGTGGGCGGCCCGCTGGACGGGCTGCTGCTCGACATCACGGGCTGGAGCGCCCCCCGGCTCGCCGAAGAGGCCCGCCTGCCCACGGAGATAGGCCGCTACGGGGCGGGCGGGCGCGCCCTCTACCGGCGCCGGGCCGCCGGTCAGGACCAGTGGGACTGGGCGGGCGACAGCCGCTGACCGGCCCCGGGCGCGGGCGAGCCCCCGGTCCGCCGACGTGCGACCGGGGGCTCTGGTCCGTCCTTCCGCCGCGGTGCCGCGATCGGATGCGTCAGCGGACCGCGGCGTTCCGGCTCACGCTGCGGGCCCACAGGACCAGCGGTACCTGGAGCGGCAGCCGGGCGACGGCCGCCGCCCGGACGGCGGGCGAACGGTGCCGCGCGTCCGCGGCCATCTTCACGTTCGCCGGGAACACGCCGACGAAGAAGGCCGCCGCGGCCATGGCGGCCGCATGGCGGGTCCGCGGATGGGCCACTCCGGCGGCGAGGGCGAGTTCGGCCACCCCGCTCGCGTACGTCCACCGGCGGGGGCCGCCCGGCAGGGACCGGGGGACCATCGCGTCGAACTGGCCCGGCCGGGCGGCGTGGGCGACCGCCGCCCCGGCCAGCAGGCCGGCGAGCAGCACGGGGGAAGAGGGGACGCGCGGCATCGGGATTCCTCTCGGGAGGGGCTGGGCCCTGTCGTCAAAGTCCCGCCTGGCCCGCGGCGCCCGGCACCGCACCTCGCCGCGTTGTCGGGGCGCCCGAGTACGTCCAGTACACGGGCGCCCCTCCGCCTTGCGATGCACGGCGCCGGACACCGCGGGCCTGACCGGCGCTCCTTTGACGACAGGACCTGGGCCCGCCGATCCTACTCACGGGTAGTGCCTGCGTGCGCGCCCCGCGGAACGGCCCCCGTGGCGTCGCGCGCCCCGCGGAACGGCCCGGTGGCCGCCCGGGGGATTCCTCAGAAGAATTTCCGCGGGAGCTGTCGATCCGGGCGCCTCCCGTTCGACGCAGGGGTGAGAGGCGGGGGAAGCCCCCGCCCTCCCGACCGAGGAGTCACCATGCCGCGCTTCCTGACGATGATCCGCATCGACGAGCAGAACCTGCCCACCGAGGGCTTCCCCGCCGACTTCGAGCAGCGGATGGGCGCCCTCCTGGAGGAGATCACCAAGGCCGGGGTCATGCTCGACACGGCCGGGTTGCTCCCCACCTCCGAGGCCACCCGCCTCAGCTGGTCCGGCGGGAAGATCAGCTACACCGACGGCCCCTTCACCGAGACCAAGGAGGTCGTGGGCGGCTACTCCCTCAGCCAGTGCAAGGACAAGGCCGAAGCCATCGAGTGGACCAGGCGGTTCCTGGAGATCCACCCGGCCCACTGGAACCTGAGCGCCGAGGTCCGCGAGATCCAGGAGATGTGATCCGGACGCGCCCCCGCGCCGCGTTTGCCCCGCCGCGTCACGGCTGCTCTGATGGGTGGCCGTGACGGCAGTGGATACGGCCCAAGCGGTCGAAACGGTGTTCAGGATGGAGTCCGCGCGGATCATCGCCTCCGTCGCGCGGATCGTGCGGGACGTCGGCATCGCCGAGGAACTCGCCCAGGACGCCCTGGTCACCGCTCTGGAGCAGTGGCCCCGGACGGGCGTGCCGGACCGGCCCGCCGCCTGGCTCACGGCCGCCGCCAAACACCGCGCGATCGACCTCGTCCGCCGCAAGGAGACGTACGCGCGCAAGCTCGCCGAGGTCGGCCGGACCCTGGAGGACGCACCGCCGCCCGCCGAGCCGGCCGACCCGGACGACATCGACGACGACCTGCTGAGGCTGGTCTTCACCTCCTGCCACCCGGTCCTCGCGACCGAGTCCAGGATCGCGCTCACCCTGCGCCTGATGGGGGGCCTGACCACTCAGGAGATCGCCCGGGCCTTCCTGACCTCGGAGCCCACCGTCGCCCAGCGCATCGTCCGCGCGAAGCGGGCGCTCGCCATGGCCGCGGTGCCTTTCGAGGTCCCGTACGGAGCCGACCGCGCCGAGCGGCTCGCCTCCGTGCTGGAGGTCATCTACCTCGTCTTCAACGAGGGCTACTCGGCGACCGCGGGCGACGACCTCGTCCGCCCGGCCCTGTGCGAGGACGCCCTGCGCCTCGCCCGCGTCCTGTCCGCGCTGATGCCCGGGGAGCCCGAGGTGCACGGCCTCGCCGCGCTGCTGGAGTTCCAGGCCTCCCGGATCTCCGCCCGCACCGGCCCGGACGGCGAGCCGGTGCTCCTCGCCGACCAGAACCGTTCCACATGGAACCGGATGCTCATCCGCCGGGGAGTCGAGGCCATGCGGCACGCGGGCACCGGCCCCTACTCCGTGCAGGCCGCGATCGCCGGGTGCCACGCGGCGGCCGTCCGCTACGAGGACACCGACTGGACCACGATCGCCACGCTGTACGGGAGGCTCGTCCAGCTGGTCCCCTCACCGGTGGTGGAGCTCAACCGGGCGGTGGCCGTCTCGATGGCCGGCGGGCCGCAGGCGGCGCTGCCGCTGGTCGACGCCCTCGCCGCGGAACCGGCCCTGCGCGCCTACCACCTGCTGCCGAGCGTACGGGGCGACCTGCTGGAGCGGCTGGGCCGCACGGCGGAAGCCCGCGCCGAGTTCGAGCGGGCTGCCGGCCTCACGCACAACGCCCGCGAGCGCGCCCTGCTCCTCCGGCGCGCCGGCCGCCTCTGAACGTGTGCCCCGCCCCGCCCCGGCCCCGCTCCCGGCCCCGCCCCCGGGTCTCGACCCCGCCCCCGGTCCGCGGTGCGCCCCGCCCTGCGGCCCCCGCTCAGCCGTGCCGGGCGAACGCGGCCGCGTCGAGCGGCGTCCCCACCGGACGCCGCGGCGGGGTCAGTGCGATGGGCCGGCGGAAGCCGCCGGACCGGGTGACCTCCTGCACGGTCAGGCGCAGCGCCTCCTGGAAGTCGCCCATGGTGCGCCGGGCCGCCGCGGTGTCGACGTAGAGGGAGTTCATGTGCAGCCCGTTCGCGTCCCGCTGGAACCACGAGCAGGCTCCGTTCGCCCGCGCCGACCACACGTGGGTGGCGGGCCGCCACTCGTCGTGCCGCTCCGCGCCCCGGCACCTGCGCATGTCGATGTACGAGAAGAAGTTCACCGGGTACGGCCAGGAGCGGGCCGCGAACTCCTCGGGGGCCAGCAGCTCCCAGGCCCGGACGAACGGCACGTCGATGTGGCCGATCATCTCGCCGAACCCGGCCCGCACCCCCGCCATCACCTGGCCGAAGTCCCGGCCGGGCGAGGCGTCGAACTCGATGGGCATGGTGTTCACGAACCACCCCACCGAGTCGGCCCACGTGTCGCGGCCCCGCTCGCTGACCGGCATCAGACCGCGGTAGACCCCGGGTCCGCCGGCGTCGCGCAGACACACCGCGACGGAGGCGAGCACCCCCATGAAGGGCTTGCCGCCCACGGCCAGGCAGGTCTTCTCGAACACCTCCGCCTCACCGGAGTCCAGCAGCGTGGACGCCTCGTTGACGATCGGGTACATGCGGTCGGGCTCCACGCCGAGATCGAGGGGGAAACGGGGGAAGAACTCCTCCTCCGGGCCCATGAACGACCTCCAGTAGTCCAGGCGTTCGTCGCGGGCGTCGATGGACAGGTAGCGGCGGCGCTGCTCCTCGGCGAAGTCGAGGTAGCTCGGCGCGGGAGCCGGCGCGATCTCCTCGCCGCGGCACAGGGCCTCGTACGCGGCCATCACCTCCTGGACGACCACCGGCATCGACATGCCGTCGCACACGATGTGGTCGAAGGCGAGGTAGACCGTGGCGGAGTCCTCGCGGAGCACCGCGCCCATGACGAACAGCGGCCAGGACAGGGTGTCGATGCTCCGCGTGAAGCGCTCGACGAGGAAGCCGCGCAGCAGCTCCGTGGTGTCGAACGTCGCCACATGCTCGGCGTCCAGGGCGAGTTCGAGCGGATCGAAGGGCTCGCAGGCCAGCTCACCGGCCAGGCGGCGGAACGCGCACCGCAGCACTTCGTGCCGCTGGACGAAGGCCAGCAGGGCCCGGGCCAGGGCCGGTTCGTCCAGCCGTCCGGCCACCTCGAAGGTGACCGCGATCCACGAGGCGACGGGATCGTCGGCAGCCCGGCTCTCCTCGGCGACGGTGAAGTGCTTGTCCTGGTTGAAGGACGCCCTCCTGCCCGCCGCACCGCCCGGGCCCTCGGCCTCCGCCGCCGTGGACCGCAACCGCCACTCGACCACCCGACCGGGTGCCACGTGGTGCATCTCCAGAGGAAACTGCCGCATTCCGTCATCCCTTCGCCCCCGAGCCAACCCCCAGGCCCTAACGACCTCCGGGCCGGGGAAGTGACGGACCCCCCTTGCCCGCGAGCGGGCGGGGCGGCTCGGCCGGGTGCGGCGGAGGTCAGCCCTCCCCGGAATCGGCGTGCGTGTCGGTGTGCGTGTCGGTGTGCGTGTCGGTGTGCGTGTCCGGGCGCAGCTCGATGTGGTCGGGGGCGAGGTCGACCGCCAGCCGGTGCTCCATGCCGAGCGCCGCGAGGAACTTGTGGGGGAGCTGGACGCGGCCGGTGCGGTCGAGCACCACGTACTCGCGTTCGCTGACGGACTCGGTGCCGTGTTCGTCGGTGACGGTGCGGCGGAGCACCTCGGTGCTGGTGCGGCCGTCGCGCATGGCGACCGTACGGCGGACCTCGCCGGCGACGAGGGGGTCGTGGGTCACGATGACCACGGTGGCGCCGAGCTCCCGGTTGACGGTGCGGAAGGCCTCGAAGACGGCCGCGCCGGTCTCCGAGTCGAGCTCGCCGGTCGGCTCGTCGGCGAGGAGGACGGCCGGGTCGTTGGCCATGGCCACGGCGATCGCGACCCGCTGCTGCTGGCCGCCGGAGAGCGCGGCGGGCCGCCGGTGGGCGAGGTCGGCGATGTTGAGGGCCTCCAGGAGCTCGCCGGTCCGGGCCGCGTGGCGGCGGGCCGCGCCGCGCCCGCCGCCCCGCAGCTGCATCGGGAGGGCGATGTTCTGCGCGGCGGTCAGGAAGGGCAGCAGATTGCGCGCCGTCTGCTGCCAGACGAAGCCGACGGCCTCGCGGCGGTAGCGCAGGCGGTCCTTGGCGGACATCTCCAGCAGGTCGTAGCCGCCGACGGTGGCGGTGCCGGCGGTGGGGACGTCCAGGCCGGCCAGGATGTTCAGCAAGGTGGACTTTCCGCTCCCCGAAGCGCCCACCAGCGCCATCAGATCGCCCTGTGCGACGGTCAGTTCGAGTCCCTGGAGTGCCTGGACCTCCACCCCGGCGGTGGTGAAGATGCGCACCAGCCGGTCGCAGACGATCGCGGTGCCGGCGGCACGGCCGCGTGGCTCCGCCGCGGCCAGCGCCCGTTGCCGCAGCTCCTGGTAGGTCGGCGCTTCGCTGCTCATCGCTGGTCTCCCGCTCTCAACTCGGTGGTGATCTGTCGCCTGCCGGATATCGCCGCCTCGGCCAGCACGACCGCAGACACCAGGCCCGCCAGGCCCAGGGCCTGCGCCAGTACGGGCCCCGCGGCCGTCCGCAGCCCGGCCGGCACCCGGGAGCCGACGAGCGTGGACAGGTCCACGGCCGGCCCGAGGAGGGCCGCCGAGGCGAGTGCCACCACCGCGCCGCCGAACGCGGCGACCACGGCCTGCGGCAGGGCCTCGGCGAGGACCAGCGCCATCCCCTGCCGGGGCCGCAGCCCCATCGTGCGCAGGCGCGCCAGCAGCGCGGCCCGCTCGGGCGCCGCCCGGACCAGGGTCAGCATCACGGCGAGCAGGGCGAAGCCGGCCGCGGCCGCCACCGACGCCCAGAACAGCCGCCCGGCCGATTCCTGCAGCGGGTCCGAGGCGAGCCCGGCCACGACGGAGGAGCTCGTGCCGACCCGGTACTGCGCGGCGGCCGACGCCGGAACGGCCGCGCCGACCAGCTCCGTCAGGCGGGATCCGTCGGTCCGGCCGAGGCCGAACCACCGGTTGGCCCCGGCGGACCGGGGCAGCGCCGTGGCGGCCGGCCCGGCCGGCAGCACCAGCGTGGCGGCGCCGGCGCCCGGCAGTACCGGCGTCCCGTCGACGACGGCGGCGGCCGCGACGCGGAGGTCCTCGTTGCCGATCCGCACCCGCAGCACCTTCGGACCGGCGAGGTCGCGGCTGACCAGCGCGGGCAGCGGGGAACCGGGGCCGCCTGCCGCGAGGACGGCCGGGTCGAACCCGCCGCGCCCGACCGCGCGGGCCAGCTCCGCGTACGCCGCAGGTTCGGCGACGACCACGGTGATGTGGACCGGGGTCGGGGCGTCGCCGAAGACGAACCCGTCGCTCGTCCACACGGGCACGGAGGTGCGCACCCCGGGCAGCGCGGCGGCGGCCCTGACCAGATCCGGCGGGAGGGACTGCCCCGCGGGCGCCGAGATCTGGCTGTCCCCGCCGACCGCCTGGCGGGCGGCCTGAAGCCGTGCGGCATCCACCGACCCGAGCACCGTGACACCGAAGCCGGCCGTGGTGACGGCGAGGAACAGCGCGACCACCGGCAGCACGGACGGACGGGCGCCGCCCCCCGTGCCGCGTGCCGCGCGCGCCAGACCGAGGAAGCCGACCAGGCCGGAACCGCGCCCGGCCACGCGGGCCGCGGCCCCCACGAGGAGGGGCTGGAGGCGGGACAGCGCGAGGCCCCCGGACACCGCGAGCAGCAGCGGGGCGGCGACCAGCAGCGGGTCGAGCCCGGCGCCGGACGGCGCGACCCCCCGCCGCCGGACCTCCCACACGGCCGCGGCGGTGACGGCGAGGACCAGCCCCTCGGCGACGAGCCGGCGCCGCGGACGCGACCCGCGCCGCCCCGACAGCAGGACGAAGGCCCGTATGGGAAACGCCAGCAGGGCGAGGGCCGTGACGCCCGCCGCGGCCAGCAGGGACGCCGTGAACCGGGGGGAGGGCACGAACAGCAGGGCGAGGGCGCAGGCGAGCGCGGCGGCCGGTAGCACGGTGACGGCCGACTCGCCGAGCAGGCGGCCCGCGATGGACCGCCGGGAGCCGCCGCGCGCGAGCAGCAGCCGCAGCTCGGCGGCGCGCCGGTCCCCGCCCAGCCCGGCGGCCAGGAAGAAGACGACGGCGGCCACGCCCGCCACCCCGGCCGGGCCGATGGCGGCGAGCGGCGCCGCCGCCTGCTGCCGGGCCTCGGCCCGCGCGAACAGGTCGGGCAGACCCGAGGAGACCCGCAGGTCCGGCCGGCCGACGGTGCGCGACAGCCCGGTGGCGGCGGGGCCGGCGACGAAGGAGGCGACCTCGCGGGAGACGGAGGGCATCAGGTCGGCTCGCAGGACACCGGTGTCCACGGGGAGCCGCCAGAAGTACTCGGCGGTCTCGCCCCAAGGGGCCAGCCGGTCGAGGGCCTCGGGGCCGACGAGCGCGGCCGTCTCCCAGTACCGCATCGGCGGAAGGCCCGTCGTCGTCTTCAGGCAGGGTGAGGCCAGACACCCCAGATCGGTCCAGTAGGCCCCGGTGGCGTCCGTGGCCTCGTACAGGCCGACCACCTCGGCGCGAGCGGTGCCGAATATGCCCGCCCGGGACTCCAGTACGGTCCCGACCGGAGCGCCGATCGCCGCGGCCGTACCGCGGGACAGGGCGATCTGGACGGGGGCGCCGGGGGCCGACGCGCCCGGCATGCGGCCGGCCACCAGGGCGGTGTGCGCGGCGGCCTCCGGCAGGTGCACCAGGCTGAGCTGCGGGTCGACGCCGTCGGGCCGGGCCAGTTCCGGACCGGCCAGGGGACGGCCCCGGAGACCGCGGGCGCCGTGTACCGGGCCGCTCGCGTCCAGCCGGAAGGCGCCGCCGGTGCGGGCGCGCAGCGCGGCCAGTGCGGAGTCCAGCTGCTGCGGATCCATCGGGCCGTACCGCGAGGTCGCGGTGGCGGTCAGGCTGGTGCGCGAAGGGCCCTGATCGTGCAGGAAGGAGCGCAGGGCCGCGTCGGCGCCCCGGTCGACGGCGCGCGGCAGCGCGGCCGCGGCCAGTACGGCGACGAAGGCCAGCGCGGCGCCGAGCAGCACGGTCAGCGGGGCCGCCCGCAACCGGGTCCGCACCCAGGGCGCGGGCCGGGTCCGGCGCGCTTCGGCAGTGCTGCGGGCCGTGTGGGCCGGGCCGGTCACATCTCCTCCACGTGGCGCAGCCGGACGGCCACTTCTCGGTCGTGTCGGCCGCCGAGGACGGCCGACAGCAGCGGCACCACGGCGATCGCGGCGGCCAGCAGCACGGTCGGTACGCCGGGCAGGTCCACCAGCACCCGCGGCACCGGCGGCCGCGCGGCCGCCGTCAGCACCACCAGCGGAACCACCAGGTGCACGATGGCGGCCCCCAGCGCGATCCCGACGGTGGTCGCGAGCCCGACCAGCAGACCGCTCTCGGCGGCAGTCGTCCGGGTCAGCTTCCCGCGCGGGGTGCCCAGCGCCAGCAGCACCGCGAACTCCCGGGAGCGTTCCCGCCCGGACGCCGCCGAGGAGGCTCCGAAGCCGATCGCCGCCAGGATCGCGCAGGCGACCGCGAGCGCGGTCAGCGCGGCCTGCGGGCCCGCGCTCAGCGGGTCGTCCAGCAGTGCGGCGGCGACCTCCTCGCGCAGGTCCACCCGCTGCGCGCCGGCGCCGGCACGCAGTTCGGCCGCGGCCCGTGCGGGCAGCGGGTCGGAGGCCGAGCGGGCCGGCAGCCACCACTCGGCGGCGGCGGGCACCTCCTGCACGCCGTCGGCCGCCAACAGCCCTGCCACGGCGTGGAGATCGACCGCCACGGCGGTGTCACCGGCCACGGGCAGCGAGCCGACGGCGGCGCCGATCCGCACCGGGACGCGCGCCGAGCCCAGCGGGACGGAGACCACGTCCCCCTCCTTGGCGCCGACCGCGCGCAGGTAGGCACGGGTGGCGACCCCCGGGACCTCGGAGGCGGGGGCCGCGCCCGGGACCAGTCCGATCCGGACGCCGCCGGCCGTCTGCGGGCCGGCGCGGTAGCGCACCCGCAGCAGGGCCCCGTCCGCGGGCCCGCCGCCCGCGGCCGGCGGGAGCTCCGCGACGACGGCGCCCTTGAGCGGGGTCGCGGCCTTCAGCGTCCAACCGGCGGTGGGGTCGGGCCCCGGCACGGTCGTGGACGGCCCGCCGGGGCCGTCGGCGACGGCGATGCGGCGCACCGTCAGCTCGCCGAAGTCGGACCCGCTGGCCGCCGGGGCCCCGTCCGCGCCGTAGGTGCGGCGCTCCACCTCGTACGAGGCCACGAGTCCCGCCAGCGCCAGCGGCTCGGCGGCGGCCCCGAGGGGGGCGCCGGCCAGCGCGTCGAGGTCCAGCGAGACGGTGCCGGGCCCGGACTCGGGGAGCGGCAGCACCGGCGTCCGGAAAGTCAGTCCGAAGCGGTCGCGCAGCAGCAGCGCGAGGCCCGGCCGACTGGTCCCGGGCGCCGCGCCCACCGTTACGTCCACGTCGATCCGGCGGGGGCGGCCGGGCAGTTCCAGGGTGTTCCCGCCCACGGCGCCGCCCGACGCGAGCGGTGCGAACAGCTCGCGCATCGGGCGCCCGTCGCGCAGGTCCGCGCGGAGCGGCACCCGGTCCGCCACCGCGGCCGCGTCGAGGGCGAGCACCTGCGCGGACCTGCCGGCCGGCAGGTCCTGCGTGCCGCGGACCACCGGGATCACGCGGTCGCCGCCGGGCAGGGCGGCGTACCGGCCGCCGCGGCCCAGGGGGGACAGGTCGCTGTCGGAGATCCGCAGGCCGCCGGCCGTGGCGAAGTCGGCCTGGTCGCGCTGGGACGCCGACCAGGCGCTGTGCTGGCCGAGCGCCAGCACCCCGCTGGACACGGCGAGCACGAGCAGCAGGACCGGTCCGGTGGCCCGCTTCGGGCGGCGCGCGAGCTGCCATCCGACGAGCGCGGGCCCGAGCCCGCTGCCGCGCGCGGCGATCCGCCCGCCCAGCCGGGCGGCGAGGGGGAGCAGCCGCAGCACCAGCAGGGTTCCGGCGCACAGGGCCAGCGTCGGCGCGGCGACCAGTACCGGGTCGATGCCGAGCCCGGACGGGTCCTGCACGCCCGGGGTGGCACCGTCGCCGCCGCCGTACCGGGCCAGTTGGCGGTACGACAGGACCGCCAGCACCACCAGCGCCAGGTCCGCCCCGGACCGGGCCGTCCCCGCGACGAGGACCTGGCGCCGGCCGCTGCGGCGCAGGGCTGCGGCGCCCGCGCCGCGCAGTACGGCGGGCAGCGCGGTCAACAGGACGCACGCCAGGACGCAGCCGGCCGCGACCGGCCACAGCAGCCGGGTCCCGGAGGTGTCCAGGGGGACGCGCGACAGCGGGCCGAACCGGGTGAGCAGCCGCAGCAGGGGCGGCGCCAGGAGCGGTGCGAGGACCGCGGCGGGCAGGGCGAGCAGCAGCGACTCGGCCGCGCCGAGCGCGCCGAGCCGCAGGCGGGAGGAGCCGCGCGCGGTGAGCAGGACCCGCTCCGGCTCCTGCCGGTCCGTCAGGAGCCGGGAGACCAGCAGCAGCACCGCCCCCGCCAGCACCGTGAGCTGGAGCGTGCCGACCAGCAGTGAGGACCGGGCGACGACCTGCCCGGACCGCAGCTCCTCCAGGACGTGCGGGAGTTCGGTCCGGACCTGGAAGCCGGCGGGGGCCTTGGGTCCGGTCCTCGCCGGCTCCGCCGCGCCCGGCCCGCTCCCCAGGCCGGCCGCCCGCCCGCGGACGGCCTCGGCCTCGGCGGGTCCCACCCCCGAGAAGTCGGGGTCCAGCAGCCACGAGCGGCCGTCCTGCGCGAGCGCCCCGGAGGTGAAGGCGGAGTCGCCCACCAGTAGCGGGCCGTACGTGGTGAAACTGCCGACCTGGACCTCGCGCCCCCCGAGCGGATCGAGCCGCCAGTACGGGGCCCCCGGGTCGGCGGCCCGGTAGACGCCGGTGACCTGCACGGCGAGGGTGCCGTCGCCGTAGCGGTCGGTCAGGCGCAGCTCGGCGGGGAGCGCGGCCTCGGTCAGCGCGAGCCGGACCAGGGCGGCCCGGGGCACGGCCACCTCGATCCGCCCGGATGCCGCGGCCGCCTCGGGCCACCGGCCGGCGAGCAGCCGTGCGCGCTGCCGGTCGAGGGAGGCGAGCACGGTCAGGTCGGTCTGCTTGCCGGGGGAGGCCGCGCCCGGCAGACCGTACGGCCGGCTGCGGCCCAGGCTCTCCGTACGGACGGGGAGCGGGCCGAACAGCTCGTCGGAGAAGCCCCGTACGGCCCGGTCGTCGGCGCCGCGCGAGGCCGCCGGGTGCTCGGAGGTCACCACGACGGTGGTCCGGTCGTGGCCCGGGCCCCGGAGGGCCTGGCGCAGCCCCGCCTCGCCCACGCCGCGGGTGAAGGCGAACAGCGCCGTCAGTACGGTGGTGGTGATCAGTACGGTGAGCAGAACGGCGCCGGCGAGCGGCAGTCGCCCGCGCAGCCGGCGCACGACGAAGCCGAACATGTGCTCTTTTCCTCCCCCATCCGGACCTCTGGTACCGGATAGCGGACGATGTTGCCAGATTCGAACGGGCGGGGGAAGGGACTTGCGCGCAGGATGTGACGGGTGAGCAGAATCGACCGTGCAGCGCCGTCGCAGGCCGCCGGCCGGCAGATCCCAGGGGGAGACCAGACCATGACGCAGTACCAGGACAGCAGGTCGGCGCCCATGGTGCGGGTGGACGACGTGCACCGCAGCTTCGGCAGCGGGGAGCGGGCCGTGCACGCGCTGCGCGGTGTGTCGTTCGCGGTGCGCCGGGGCGAGCTCACCGCGCTCAAGGGCCGGTCCGGCTCCGGCAAGACGACCTTGCTGAACGTGCTCGGCGGCCTCGACACCCCGACCAGCGGCACCGTCTTCCTCGACGGTACCGACCTGGCCGGCCTGGGCGAGGCCGGGCTGCTGGAGCTGCGCCGCGACCGGCTCGGCTTCGTGTTCCAGTCCTTCGGCCTGATCCCGGTGCTGACCGCCGCCGAGAACGTCGGGATACCGATGAGGCTGCGCCGGATGCCGGCCGAGGAGCGCGAGGAGCGGGTCCGCACCCTGCTCGCGCTGGTGGGCCTGAGCGAGCACGCGGGGCAGCGGCCGGGCGAACTCTCCGGAGGCCAGCAGCAGCGCGTCGCCGTGGCCCGCGCCCTGGCCAACGACCCCGACCTGATCATCGCGGACGAACCGACCGGGCAGCTCGACTCCGAGACCGGCCTGCAGATCATGAAACTGCTGCGGGCCGTGGTGCGCAGCGAGGGGGTCACCGTGCTCGTCGCCACCCACGACCCGGTCCTGATGGAACTCGCCGACCGGGTCGTGGAACTGCGCGACGGCCGCGTCGTCGACGAGCGCGGCGCGGAGCGGACGGTCACGGCCTGACCTGCGGGACCAGGGAGACGCCGACGCAGCATGGGGGTCCCCGGGGAACGCCCGGTCGGCGCCACGCACCCCGGGGCGGCCGGCCGGCCCCGCCCGCGTGGACGGCCGAGTGCTCCTGTGAGGCCGGATCAGCCGGCTGTGGTGGCGGTCGCGGTGTCCGGGTGGATGGTGAAGACCCGGTCCAGACCGACTATGCCGAGAATGCGGAGGGTGTTGGCGGGGACCGCGGCAAGGGCCATGCCGGCGCCCTGTTCGCCGGCCAGGTTGCGGGCCGCCGCCAGGGTGGTGATGCCGCTGGAGTCGCAGTACTTCAGCCCGCCCAGGTCCAGGACCAGCACCTGTCCGGCGGCCAGGGTGAGGTGGTCCACGGTCTTGCGGAGCTCGGGGGCGGTCGCGTAGTCGAGGTCCCCGGTGATCTCCAGTACGGGTCCGGTGACGGTGTCTCGGGAGGCGATCGTCAGCGGGTTCATCGCAGGTCTTCGCTCGCGGAGGCGGGGAGGGCGGCGGGCACGCCCAGGGCGAGGAGGGCGGTGTCGTCGTCGAGTCCCTCGCCGAAGCCCGTCAGGAGCCTGCCGAGGGCGCTGATCAAGGCCTGAGGGCCGGCTGCGGGCTGTTCGGCGGTGAAGGCGCGCAGGGCGTCTTCACCGTACAACGTGCGGTCGGGTCCGGTGCGTGCCTCGGTCAGGCCGTCGGTGTAGAGCAGCAGGGTGTCGCCGGGGTACAGCCGGGTGCGGGCGGGGGTGAACTCCGCCCAGGGCAGGATCCCGATCAGCATCCCGCCCGGGGTGGGCAGGTAGTCGGCGGCGCCGTCCGCGCGCTGCACCAGGGCGGCGGGGTGGCCGCCGGAGGCCAGGTGCACGTCGACGTGGCCGCGGCCGGGCTCGAGAACGCCGAAGACGGCGGTGCAGTAGCGGGCGTCGCCGCGGGTGTACCGCTCGTTCAGCACGGTGTTCAAGGTGGTCAGCACGGTGACCGGGTCGGGGTCGTGCAGGGCGGCGGCCCGCAGGGTGTAGCGGGTCAGCGAGGTGACGGCGGCGGCCTGCGGGCCCTTGCCGCACACGTCACCGAGGAAGAACCCCCACCGGTCCGTGCCCAGGGGGAACAGGTCGTAGAAGTCTCCGCCGAGCAGGTCCGGAGAGGCGGTGTGGTAGTAGGAGCCGGCCTCCAGCCCCGGAATGGCGGGCAGCGCGGCCGGCAGCAGGCTCTGCTGGAGGACGGCGAGAGCCTCCTGCAGGCGTTCGCGGTCGGCCTCCGCCTGCCGGCGCGCCTCCTCGGCCAGCCGGCGGCCGCGCAGCAGCTCGGTCTCGTAGGCGCGGCGATCACGGGCGTCGAAGACGGTGGTGCGGATCAGCATCGGCTCGCCGTCGCCGCTGGTCTTCACCCGTGAGGTGACCAGCACAGGCATCCGCTGCTTGCCGGCTGCCTTGATGTCCAGGGCTATGCCGCTGACCTCGCCCTGCATCTGCAGCAGCGGGGCGAAGTGGGTCTCGTGGTAGAGCCTGCCGCCCACCGTGAGCAGATCGGTGAACCGCTTGCGCCCCACCACCTGGGACCGCTCCAGGCCCAGCCACCCCAGCAGGGTGGCGTTGATCTTGGCGATCGTGCCGTCCATGAGCGTGGACAGGTAACCGCACGGAGCCTGGTCGTACAGCTCCTCCGCACTGTCCTCCAGGAGGGAGATGAAGGCCGAGTCCGTGGCGTCCACGTCCGGCTCTCCGTCCGGTTCCCGGTCCGCGTCGGTGCGGCACATCATCGGCGCGCCCCGATGAAGTCGCTGATCGCCCCGGCGGTGGCCTGGGGGGCGCTCAGCTGCGGGCAGTGCCCCGTCGCCTCCAGCGTGACCAGCCGGCTGCCGGGGATCGCCGCGTGGACGTAGGCCCCCACCTCGCGGGGAGCGATCGCGTCCTGGCTGCACTCCAGGACCAGCGTCGGCACCGCGACCGTCCCCAGGTCCTTGCGGCTGTCGGTCAGGAACGTCGTACGGGCGAACACCCGGGCCATGTCGGGATCGGTCGCGCAGAACGAGGCCGTCAGCTCCCGGCCGAGCTCGGGACGGTCCGCGTTGCCCATGATCACCGGGGCCATGGCCGCCGACCATCCCAGGTAGTTCGATTCCAGGGATTCCAGCAGCTCGTCGATGTCGTCCGCGCTGAACCCGCCGCGGTACCCGTCCCCGTCGATGTAGCAGGGCGAGGGAGCGACCATCACCAGGCGGGAGAACCGGTGCGGCTCCTGCGCCGCGGCGAGGACACCGACCATGGCGCTGACCGAGTGCCCCACGAAGACGACATCGCGCAGGTCCAGCTCGTCGCAGACCTCCAGCACGTCCAGGGCGTACCCCTCCAGCGAGCTGTAGCGCTGCTCGCTCCATGCCGAGGGGTCCGCGTTGCCGGAGCCCACGTAGTCGAAGAGCACGATCCGGAATTCCTCGGCCAGCGCGGGGACGACCAGGCGCCACATGTTCTGGTCGCAGCCGAACCCGTGCGCCAGCAGGAGCACCGGTCCGTCCGCACGACCGGTGACGGTGACGTTGTTCCTATGACGAATATCCATCCCGTCAGTCTCGCATCACCCGCACCGCCTCCGGCACAGATGTGCAGGGGGCCGGAATCCGCGCAGGTGATCAGGAGTCCGGGACGTTTGGAATCGGCCGGGTGGTGAAGACGATCGTTGACACCGGCTTTACTCATCGAGGTAGGAGAAGCGTCATGGGCATCATCGCCTGGATTCTGATCGGACTGCTCGCGGGCTTCATCGCGAAGGCGCTGATGCCGGGCAAGGACCCGGGCGGCGTCATCATCACGATGCTGATCGGTGTCGCGGGCGGTCTGCTGGGCGGCTGGCTCGGCAAGGTCATCTTCGGCGTCGACTCGATCGACGGCTTCTTCGACCTCTCGACCTGGATCGCGGCCATCATCGGCTCCGTCATCCTCCTGGCCGTCTACCGACTGGTCGCCGGCAAGCGCCACCACAGCCACGCCTGAGCGACCGGTCGACCACGCCTGAGCGACCGGTCGACCCGGTCCCACCCGGACGCAAACGGCTCCGCCCTCTCCTGAGGACGGAGCCGTTCCGCTGTCGCGGGTACCGGCCCGAACCGCCGCCTCCCCTTCCGGATGCCGGTGCGTAGTGCGGCCCGCGGGGGGTAGGTGCGCGCCACTGCCCGTGAATGGAGGAGGATCCCGTATGCCGGCCCCGTCCGTCTCGGAGCACGCAGCTCCACTCGCACGCGACACCCTCCTGGGCGGCCGCTACCGGCTCCAGGGCCTCTTGGGCTCCGGTGGTACGGCGGACGTCTTCCGCGGCGTCGACCAGGTGCTGGGCCGTGAGGTGGCCGTCAAGGTGTTCCGCCCCGGCGCGGACACGGTCACCGCCGACCGCTTCTGCGACGAAGCCCGCACGCTGGCCCGCCTGTCCCACCGCGCCCTCGTCACCGTCTACGACGCCGGCCGCCACGGCCACGGCGCTTTCATGGTCACCGAACTGATCCGCGGCGTGACCCTGCGCACCCGAATGGACGCCGGCCCCCTTAGCCCCGCCCAGACCACGCGGATCGGAGCCGACATCTCGTCGGCCCTCGACCACGTACACGCCCATGGCGTCATCCACCACGACGTGAAGCCCTCCAACATCCTGCTGGGTGAGGAAGGCTCACCGCACCTGGCCGACTTCGGGCTCTCCCGTACCGTCCACGACCACTCCCACAGCGCGCCCGACACCCTGGTCGGCACCCTCGGCTACATGGCTCCCGAGCAGTTCCTCGGCCGGGGCGCGAGCACGGCCAGCGACATCTACGCCCTGGGGATGACCCTTCTCGAAGCGCTCACCGGCCGTCGCGAGTACCAGGGAACTCCCGTGGAGATAGGCACCGCCCACCTCCTGCGCCGCCCCCGGATACCCGAGGGCCTGCCATCCGGCCTGGCCCGCCTGCTGCAGGCCATGACCGACCAGGCCCCTACGGCACGCCCCGACGCCGCCGCCGTCCACCAGCGCCTGCGGGAGCTCGCACGGGAACCGAGCCCCCGCACCGCGGCGGGCGCGGCGCCCACGGACACCTCCGCACACCGCCCGCCGCCGTCACCCCCCGCCCATCACGGCGGGTGGACGCCCGCGCGGACGCCCGGGGCCGCGCGCCCGCCCCGGCCCGCGCGGAGCAGGGCCGGCAGCCCGGGACGCCTGGCGCTGCTGGGCCTCGCGGCGGCGAGCATCGCGGGCACCTGCGCCTTGGCCGTGAGCGGCGTCCCGGCGGGGAAGGACACACCCGCCACCGCTCCCTCGCGCGCGCAGCCGTCGACGCCGGAAGGCGCCGAGACGGCAGCCCCGGCCGCCTCCCGGCCGACGCTGCCCGTGCCGGCCCTTCCCGCATCCCCGGGATCACCCCGGCAGCTCCCGGCCGAGGCGCCTTCCCCCGTACCGGAACTCCAGGAGCCCGCCCGCCCGTCCGGCTCGTACGTCTCGCCACCAGCCGCAGATCGCCCGGCGGAGGCGCCGGGCGCGGCGAAGAAGAAGGAGCCCCCCGGCAAGGCCAAGGGGACGAAGGACAAGAGACGCTGACCGCGGACCGACCCTCCGCCAAGAGGTCACAGCACCAGCTCACCCACCCGGGCCCGTCTTCCGCGGGCAGACAGCCTGCGGGCCGGGATGACATGCTGATTACCTAACGTCACACCCGACCGGCTGCTGACGACACCCCTACCGGAGACAGCGAGCACGATCCCCGACCCCATACGGCGTTCGGGCAGAGCAGGAGACGGCAGACGGGCACGCATGACCGATGCAGAAACCGCGCGGATGATTTCGTCCAGAATTGCCGCGTACCTCACCGCGGTCCATCCGGCACGGCCGAACCCGGACGATCTCGCCTGGGTGATCGTCCGAGCACTGAACCAGAGCGGCGACCGGACGGCTGCGCTCCCCTCCGACGGCGAACGGCCGGGGGAACAGCAGGTCCTCACCCTGCCGGACCAGGACGACGGCGCGCGGGTCATCGTGTGCGTCGGGGAGTTCGACCAGCAGACCCTGCACCCCTTCCGAGCTGCCGGCCTCGCGGCCACGGCCGACCCGACGATCCGGCGGGTCGTGCTGGACGTCAGCCGCATCACCTTCGCGGACTCCTCGATGCTCAACGAGATGTTCCGCCTGCTGCGCAGCAGCCGCCTGGTCCTGGTCGGCCCCCTTCCCCACTCCCTGGCCCGGGTCCTGGAGCTCACCCAGGCCGGCCCGCTCTTTCCGACCACCGACAGCATCGAGGCGGCTCGCACCCTGTAACGCGCCCTGTCGCAGCCCGCAGGTGAGCGGGTTCACCCGCTCGTGGGGTGGCTCGGGCCGCGGACGGGGCAGGCGGGTGGGGTGAGCACGATGGATGCGCGGGTGTACTGCGGCGACGACAGCCACTGGGCCGGGCCGGTGTCCGGACACGAGTACGTCGGCCTGCTGGGCGGCCCCCTCGACGGCCAGCTCTTCGACGTCACCGGCTGGACCGAGCAGGATCGGGCGGTGGGCGCGCTCCTGATCACCGACCGCGGGCTGTTCGGACCCGGCGGGCGAGCGCTCTACAGCCCCTCCGAGGCCGACCCCCGAGGCCCGTTCCGCTGGGACGGCGACACTCCCTGACCGCGGCACGCTCTCCGGCGCCCTCGGCCCGCACGCCAGCTGCGATGATGCCTCTGTTTCCCAGGCGGAGGGCATGTGTTCGTTTTCGTGTGTGCGGGGTGCGGCGCTGAGCTGACCGTTCCTCTGTCCCAGGCCGCCCTCCCGGTACACGCCCATCAGAAGTACGGGAACGGGACTCAGCTCCCGGTGCTCATGGAGTCGGGCACGTTCGCCGTGGACCCGGAGCCATGGGGGCCGCCCTGGCGAACGTGGGAGGGGACATACCCGGACGAGGCGGCCGCCCGCGGTGTCCACGCGCCGGTCTACACCCTGTCCGACGGGGCGCCCGGCGCGGTCGTCATCGCGCCGGGCGATGCCCGCGGCACCGCGCTGATCCCGGAGAATCGCGGAGGTGGCTACTGCTGCGGCCTCGACGGGGCCGGCGGCCCGAACGTGGCCTGTGTGGCGTGTGGCCTGCCCGTGGCGAGCCGGATCGATGACTGCTCGCTCTGGCAGGCGATGTGGCTCGCCCCGAATGCGGTGCGCCGCCTTCCCGTCGAGGGCGCCGACGCCGCACCGCTCTCCTGGGCGGAGCTGCTGGCGCAGGGGAAGGACACGCCCCCGTTCGAGCCGATCGACCGCATGGGGGTCCCGGCTGGGGGCGGGCCACTGGTCGCATTACCGGTGGTCGTGGAGCCCGCGGTGGGAGGCGGCGGCCGGCCGGGCGCTCGCCCACCTGCTGACGGCCTCGGAAGGCCGACCGGTGATCGTCCCGGACGGCGGGGCGGGGGAAATCTTCCAACGCGCCGTCGACGCCATGCTGCCCGCGGGTCCGCAGGCGCGGCGCGCCGTCCTGGCCCGACCCGGACGGCCGGCTCCTGGCGGGGACGCCGACATCCTTCTCGTGCCGTCCCATCCGCAGACGGGTGAGGTCTGGGCCCCCCGGCCGATCCGGTGGCGTACTTGGTGCCGCTGCCGTTCGGAGTGTGGCTGTGGCTGGCCTTCCCCGAACGGGACCTGCCCGTCCCCGCCTCGGGCGGCCTGCCCGACGGCGTCCTCCGCGACGACTTCGACCCGGCCCCGCCGCGCCCGCGCCACCTGTTCCGGGCCGACCCGGAAGTGTTCCGGCACACCCTGGTCCGGCTGCCGGCCGTCCACGGCCCATGGCTGCGCGAGGACGCTGGCGCGTGCCCGCGCTCCGGTGGCACCTGGCTGGGGTTGTTGCACATGCCGTAGCGGCATGTGGTGGGGTCGGGGCACCACAGCACGAAAGGCTCTGTCTGCGATGTACCCCTCCCTCACGCCTCCCCGGCAGGTCAAGATCGGTGATGCCGCTGCGTTCGCCGGGATCACCCCACGCGCCATCCGCCACTACCACGAGATCGGTCTGCTGCCGGAGCCAGAGCGCGGCGGGGACGGCCGCCGCCGCTACGGCTATGACGACATGATCCGCCTGCTGTGGATCCGCAAGATGGCTGATGCCGGTATCAGCCTGGGCGACATGCGGGCCGCCTTCGGCGATGCCCGGGACGAAGCCCTGGAGCAAGCCCCGGATATCGAGTCGGTCCTGAGCAGGCTCGAGGAAACCTTGGCGGCGCAGGAGGCCGCCATCAAACGTCGGCGCGCGGCTGTCCAGCACCTGCAGGCGGTGGGCAACCCGCTGGGGCTGCTCTCCGAACTGGTCACGGACCGTCTCAGCCACCTGCCCCCGGGCGCGTTGCACCCCTCCGATCTGGACGCCCTGCTAGTCACGGAACGGATCTTCGGGCCGCTGGGCGCCGCCATCCAGGCCAGCACGTTCATCGTGCTTGCCACCCACCCCGACCTGCGGGCCGAGGAGGACCGTCTTGAGGCGGCCGAGGCCACCCTCGACGACGGCGTTGAACCCGACGACCCGCGCGTCGAAAAGCTCGCCGTACAGCGATGCGCTTACCAAATGGCCCTGAATCAGGCCATCGAGGCAGCTGGTCTCGACGCGGCCGAGGAGAAGATCTTCGAGACCTACGACGCCGACCTGAAAGGGGAGGAGGGCACAGAGATGAGTGCCGCCGCAGCCATCACCAAGATGCCTTATGACTTCTCTCCTGCCCGGATGCGCTGCATGGAACTCGCCGGACGACTCCTCGGTGAGGCCCTTGCCGACGCCCACTCCGCGGACAGCTGATCGCCTGAGCCTGGCACTGACGTGGCCCGACAACCGGTCGCGTTCATGATCGACTCTTCCCACATGCCGGCCGAGGCTCATTCGTGCTTGATGTAGTCCTGTGTGGGTGGCGTCGTGACCAGGCTGAGTGGCACCCAGTACACCTCGGTGCTGTACGGCACGGGTGTCCCGGTCATGAGCATGCGGAAGCTGAACTTCTCGCCGCATTTCACAGGGAGGGTGGCCGAGTGTCCGCTGTAGCCACCGCCGGGCCTCTGCATGTCACCCGCGGTCTTGACCGTCTCCGAGTCGAGCAGGAATCGGAATTCGCTGCCCGTCACGCCGCCGATGTTGACGATCGCGAAACCTGCGGAGGAGTGCGCTGTCCATCCGACCTCGGTCGTGTTGAAGAACTCATGCCCGGGCCCCTGGTAGCCGTAGTGATAGAGCCGGGTGGCGCTTCCGACGGCGTTCAGGCTGCCGTGGACGGTGAGGTTGCCGATGTCGAGGTCGGGTTTGAGGACGGTGACCTGGGTGGAGAGGATGCGGGTGACGGGGTTGGTGGGGTCGCCGGTGGTGGCGCGGAGGTAGAAGGTGGTGTCGGACTTGATGCCTTCGAGTTCCAGGCTGGTGCGGTCGGTGACGTCGCGTTCGACGCCGGGATAGAGGAGCTCGTAGGTGGCGTTGGCGGAGCGCTCCCAGGTGAGCGTGACGTCGCCGCCGTTGGGGATGATGAGCGGTTCGCACTGGAAGTTGCGCAGGTAGAAGTCGGCGGGGAACTTGCCGATGCTGAAGACGGTGGCCCGGTCCTGGAACGCGGAGGTTCCGGTGCGGGACGATTCCGTGAGGGTGATGGGGGCGGTGCCGACCTTGCGGCTGACGGGGATGTCGGACAGCTGGATGGTGAATCCGAGGTCCGGCCCGATGGGTGTGTGATCCGCCGCTGGCGAGAACACGAAATGGCTCTGGTCGGACAGCGCGGCCACCGTGAACCATCTCTGACGACCCATCATCGCGATCACCGTGCCGGGTGCGGTGTGGCTGATAGTGCGGCCCCTGGAAGCCAAGTCCGTCCAGCGAACCCTTTGCTCCCAGGGCAGCAATCGATCCAACGCCTCACCTACAACCGTCACTCAGCGTGCAGGCTTCACGGAAAGTGAGCCGGAACCCAAACCCGTGAACAACTGGCTTCACAACCCGGGTTCTGCCACAGCTTTCGTGCAGCGGCCACTCTGAGTGACGGCTGGTCTTCTTCCGGCAGCGCCTGAGATCGCCCGAAAATAGGCAGTTGTCCGGGTGGTTGGGCTGAGAGTCCGGGCCGTGGAAGAGGTCGTGCTCTGGCTGAAGGAGCTGTTGTTGCCGTCGATCGCGGACATCGCGGTGCTGTCGGTGGACGTGAGTATCGAGATAGTGCGGGTCGATGCGCAAGGCGCCGCGGCTGGGGCTGTCTGTCCCGGGTGGGGGTCTTGGTCGGCCCGAGTCCACAGCTCCTACCTGCGTTTTCCCGCCGACGTACCGAGCGCAGGACGACGGGTCGTACTCCAGTTACGAGTCCGGCGGTTCCGGTGCCGGAACGCCAAGTGCCCACGTCGGACCTTCGTGGAGCAGATACCCGGCCTGACCCGCAGGTACGGCCAGCGCACCGAACGGCTGCATTCGGCCCTGGCCGCAGTCGGCCTCGCCCTGGCCGGCCGGGCCGGCGCCCGGCTGGCTGCTCTCTTTGGCGTGTCCGTCAGCCGAAGCACGATCCTGCGTGTTGTCGACGCGCTGCCTGAACCGGAGGTGCCCGCACCGCAAGTGGTAGGTGTCGACGAATACGCCACCCGCAAGGGCCGCCACTACGGCACCGTCCTGGTGGACGTCGAAACCCGCCGTCCGATCGACCTGCTCCCGGACCGGGAGGCATCCAGCCTGGCCGCCTGGCTCGCCCAGCGGCTGTGCTCAGCACCGGGAGCGCTACATCGCCGCCGGCCGACCGGGCAAGGCGAGTCTGCCTCGGTCGTGGGAGCGGCACTACGAGCGGACCGACTCGCCGCCGCCCGAGACAACAACCGCGCCCAAGACCGCAAGATCGCGGACCTTCAGGCGCTTCTGCTCGAACAGCAGCCGCCTGCGTCCGTCCGTCCGCTCCGTCCTCTGCGCGACCACACGTGAGTTTTCCAAGCTCGCGCCGCTCTTCGGGGTGTCGAAGTCAGCCGCCGACCGCATGCTGGAGGTTCCGCAAGGGCACCGTGGTGATCGTGGACGGCACCCTGGTTCCCAGCCGCGACCACACGGTGGCCGAGCAGTCGAAGAACGACCAGTACTCGATAACCACCAGGTCGCCATCGACGCCGACACCCGGCACGTCGTCGCCCGGTCGCTGCCCGGCAACCGCAACGACTGCAAGGCGTGGGAGCACCATCCTTTTTGCGCGACCGTCTGGCGCATCCATCGCGCGGGCGTAGATCATTTCGAGCTCATAGGATGCCCGCATGCCCATTTCGCTCCGCGCCTCTGGCGTCCTGGTCACCACCCTCGCCACACTGCTCGCCGCCTCCATGTCGGGCTGCACCGCGGAACACGGAACCGCAGCTACAACCAGCCCGACGGCCACGGGCAAGACCGGACAGACTCCGGATGCGAAGCCGCGCCCTCCCAAGCAGGACGGAAGCCCTGGCGACATCCTGGTTGCCGGGCGCCCCATCACGGGATCGGAGCGGTCAGGCATCGCCATAGCGCCGTTCAAACGCACATACACAGAGGGCGAGTTGTACGCGGCGGTCACCGGGTACTGGTCCCTGGCCTTTGGCGCTACCCAGCTTGAGTCCCTCCTGGCCGACGACATCAAGGCGGGCAAGGATGTGGTGACTACCATCGACCCGGCTGTACAACGTGCCGCCTACGACGGGCTACGAGGTCAGCGTGGGGCTGCAATCGTCCTCGACGCGCAGACAGGCGACATCCTTGGACAGGTGAGCACCCCGTCGTACGACCCCGGAACATTCAGCGGGAACGCCATAGCCGATCAACGGGCCTGGGTCCAGCTGAAGGACGACGGCGACAAGCCCCTGTCCAACCGCGCCCTACGCCTCGTGGACAACCCAGGGTCAGCTATCCACGTCCTTGTCGCGGCCGCTGCCCTGGAGAAGGGCCTGCTGCCGTCGGTGGACACGCCAACTCGGAGCCCAGCAGTCTACGCCGCCCCGGACAGCACCACCCAGTTCTCCGGTGATCCCACGCACTGCACCGATGCCACCCTTCGCGCAGCCCTGCGGTATGCGTGCGCGAACGTCTTCGCCCGTATCGCTTCCGACCTCGGCGCCGACGCGCTGGCATCGACAGCCCAGACGTTCGGATTCAACAACGACATGATGGATACGCCGGTGCGTGCCTTCGACAGCACCTGGCCGCGCAAGCCCGAGAATCCCACCCAGCTGGCCCTCATGGCCAACGGCCTGTTCGAGGTGAAGAGCACCCCGGTACAGATGGCCATGGTGATGGCTCTACTTGTGAACGGTGGCAGCCGCGTTCATCCCAACATCGTCACCGGTTCGAAAACAGCCATGCCCGCTCAGCGTGTCGTCGCCCAGCGTACTGCGGATCAGTTGCGGTCGGCGCTCGGGGACTCGTTCGGCACGTGGGTACCCTCCGCTTCGGCCGCCTGGGCCTTGTCGGTCACCCGAACCTCGGCTGGCCGGCCAGTGGCCATCGCCGTCTACATCTCCTCTTCCGCTGACTCCACGTCCCAGGCCAGCCAGGTCGCAGAACGGATTTCCGCAGCCACTCGGAAGTGAGTCCCGGCCGTTCCGAGACGACCGTGCACGTGCCTCCGATCGGGCGCGAAACGCGGCTTGTCCCTCGCCACCAGAGCGGGCAAGCCGCCAATCGAGTCTCCGACGGCGATGGGCAAGCCTTTGGGCATGCCCGCATGAGTAACATCAACCGTACGACCTTGCCGCCGAAAGCGTCCGCCGAATCGGTGTGTGCTCAAGTCCCTACTCGGGGCTGTGTGGCCCGCCACGAGTTCGTTAGAGCGCGGGCGCCGCTTTCCACGTCGTGATACCAAGGCTCCCGCGGGTGTGCCCGTGAGTTGCTCTTCCCATCCGGCTGCCTTCAGCCGGGAGGATCAGCGAAAGTATCCAGCGATCGAAAGATGGTCCGACAGCCCGTGCGTGGTGAGGACGGCGAACTGCACCAGGACGCTCAGAGCATTCGTGGCATGGTGCGAGTGGATGGAAATCGTGTCTTTGGGTGAGGGTGACGATCCCCGGGAATGCGGGAGGCTTTTGGGCCTTGTCTTGATGGGCGAAGCCGTGTCGGACCTGACGGCTGGGCACGGGGCGAGGACTATTCAGAGAATCGGCGGGCGCCCCAGCCGGGTCATACGCCAAACCGTGCGCCACTTCATCGGCTTGCGCGGGCCGCACGGCGTTCGCGCACCCTCGAGGAAACCGCCCCACCATGCCTTCGCGCCCGCCAGGGACCGCATCCGCACCATGGCGAGGAGGATCCATACGCCGAGATAGACCGGAATCAGGGGGATCGGGAGTCGGCGGCGGGCCAGCCAGACACGGTTTCGGGCAGTGAACCGGTAGTAGACCGCGTGTCGAGCGGGGGACGTCCTCGGATGTTGGAGGACGAGCTCGGGTTCGTAAAGGATCTTCCACCCCGCATCAAGCGCACGCCATGCCAGATCGGACTCTTCATGCCCAAAGAAGAACTCCGCCGGCCACAGATCGATCTGCCGGAGCATGGGCATCGAGAAGGCGTGGCCACCGCCGAGGAAGGCGGTCACCAAGCCGCGGCGCATCGGATCGTCCGCACGCAACCGGGGCACCCAGCGTCGCTCCGTCTGTCCGTGCTCGTCAGCGACCCTGAACCCGATGATCCCCAACTTCGGGTCCTCCGCGAACAGCTGCTGGACCTTACGGAACACGTCGTTGGCGATGAGCAGGCCGTCGTCGTCCAGTTCGATGACGACGTCGACCTCGCCGGAGTCGCGCAGCATCGCCAAACCGACGTTGCGGCCGCCGGGACAGCCCAGATTCTCCTCAAGTGGAATCTTGGTCGCCTCCGTCGAGATCTAGGTGAGGGGCGTTGCGTTGCCCACCAGAGCTACCCGCCGCAGGCACATCCTGCTTCTCCACCGAAGCGAGCAGAGCCTCCAGCTCCCGCGGGCGAGTGCCCATGGTCACGATGACGACTCCGATACGCGGCAACGACAAAGTGGCGAACTCCAATGGTCGGCAGACTGCCGATGCTAGCGTCGCGGGACGTGGCCACCTCACGACCTCACACACATGTCCGCCACGTGCCATCCCACGTCAATCGGCACGCTGAGGGCTCCGAGGTCGGAAAACACGAGGAGACCGACCTCGCCTGGCGGGTGCTCGACGACGGCTGGGACATCCTCTACGAACCCCAGCTGCTGCTCCAGCACCCGAAGACCTCCCCGGCCCGGCACGCGGTCTACTACCGCATGACCGCCCGCAACCGGGTCTGGCTCGCCAAGCGGCATCTGCCCGCGCCCCTCGTGCCCGTCTACCTCGGGGTGTGGACTGCGCTGACCGTGGCCCGTACCCGGTCGCGGGCCGGCCTCGGTGCCTGGTTCTCCGGGTTCGCCGAAGGTGTGCGTACCAGCGGCGGTCCCCGGCGTCCGATGGGCTGGCGCACCGTGGTGCGCATGGCCCGGCTGGGCCGGCCCCCGGTGATCTGAACCGTCTTCAGGTGAGGGCGTTCTGGCGCAGCCAGCCCGGCGCCGCCTGCGGGGTGTCGCGCAGCCAGCGGACGTAGCGGGCCACGCCCTCGGCGACGGTCACCTCCGGCCGCCAGCCCAGAACGCCCTCCATCCGCCGGACCGAGGCGTACCCGCCGAGCGGGTCACCCGCCGGCAGCGGGGTCTCCAGCAGCTCCGTGCCCGGGTAGTGGGCGCGGACCAGCTCGGCCACGTCCCGGATGCTCGTCGCCGTCCCGGTGCCGATGTTGACGGTCTCGGCGTGGGCGCGGGGGCTGGTCAGCGCGTGCAGCGTCCCCTCGGCGATGTCGTCGACGTGGGTGAGGTCGCGTACCTGCCGACCTCCGCCGTTGAGGTGGAGCGGCAGCCCCAGTGAGGCCCGCGCGGCGAACCACGCCACCACCCAGGAGTGGCTGCCCCGCTTGACGCTCTGCGGCTCGCCGTAGACCGAGAAGTACCGGACGACGGCGTACGAGATGCCCACCTGCCCGAGGACGACGGCGGTCTGCTCCTCGCCCCACGCCTTCGTGTTCCCGTACACCGACACCGCCGCATCCGGTGGCCCTCGTGGAACTGGGAAGGGATCCGCCCGTGGACCGCTTCCAGGAGCTGGCGCATGGTCACCAGGTCGGGATGGGCGGCCTCTTCCGGGCTGCCGTCGCCGTAGACGCTGGCCGAGGAGACGAACACCATGCGGCGCACGCGGTCGCCGGCGGCGGCGACCGCGTCCAGGACGGTCTGCGTACCGGCGATGTTGGTGCCGATGGCGGCCAGCGGATCGCGGGTGCAGGCGGCGACGTCCGCGAGGGCGGCGGCGTGGATGACGTAGTCGGACTCCGCGACCAGCCTGCGGACGAGCGGGACGTCGCGGACGTCCCCGGTCACCACGTCCGGGTCGCTGCGGTCGACGCCGAACAGGCCGGTGTAGACGTGGTCCGGGTAGGCGTCCATGGTGCACAGGGAGACGGGGCGGGCGCCCAGGGCGCGCAGCCGGGCGGTGATGCGGGAGCCGACGAGCCCCGCGCCGCCGGTCACCAGGACGGTGGCGCCGGCGAGGGCGGCGAAGGGGGAGCGGTGGTGCACGGTGTACCTCCGGGGGTGACGGCGGAAGCAGCGCCGGGGGCGATACGGGCGCCGGTCGGGGGTTCTGGGCCTGTACGGGGCCGGGGCCCGGGAGCCCGGGGCCATACGGCCAGGGGCCGGCGGCCCGGCGGTCAGGTCGGACCAGTGCGAGGTCAGGGGGCAAGGGGGGCAAGGTGAGGGGGGCGAGATCAGCGGGCGGCGAGCGGTTCGACGTTGCCCACCGCGGTCGCCAGCTCGCGGCCGCCGCCCTCCGGGCGGATGTAGGCGCGCCGGGTCCGGCGCGGGCCCGCGTGGGTGGCGACCTCCTCGACGACCACCGCCATCAGCCGGCCCTCGGCGCCGGAAGCGATGTCGCGGACCGGGCGGCCGAGCAGCGGATGGTCCTCGTGGCCGAAGCCGTTGCCGTGATTCACGCCCCGCCCCTGCCTGCCCCTCCGCTTCCGGCATCGGTGTCCGACTCCCGGCCGGCAGCAGCGTCGAGGAAGTGGGCCAGGCCCCGTGCGGAACGGGCGAGGAGCGCGGGGGAGGGGGAGCCGTAGGCGGGCACGACGCGCCGGCCGTCCTCCGCCCCCGCCTCCGCCGCTCCCCGCGGCGCTGGTGGTCGTACGGGAACAGGTACAGGGGTCGGTCAAGGCCCTTGCTGAGGAACAGATCGCCCGTCGCACCCGCGGCCCGCTGTTGCTCACCGACCGCAAGGCCCCGGCCGGAACACCCACGCCGGACGTGTGCTCCGAAACCGGCCGGGCACGCTCTCCTATCGCCGGGCCGAGGAAATCTTCGAGGAGAACACCCGACTACTGGCCAACCCTCTAGCCTCACCCGAGGACATCGAGGACCTGAACGGCTGGACGCTCCATCGGCTAGGGGTGTCTCCTTGAAGGCGTGAGTAGTAGGTGGCTCCGGAGGCTCGGCTCACTTCGATGTCAGCACCGACTGGGATGCTCCTGCGCATGAAGCAGAAGATCACGCCCACTCTCACTCAGGTCACCGGGACACATGAGGTCCCTTCCGACCTGAGGCGTCAGCTCGTCGACTGCTGGATCGCAGTCACGAACGCGGGTGGTGCTGCGGGATTTCCTTTCCCTCCGGTCCATGACGACGACGTCGCACCGGTCGCAGACGAGCTCCTCAGCCATCTCGACCCGTCGCGCAGCCGCCTCATCATCGCCAGGTTCGGTGAGGCTCTTGCCGGATGGGTTGTCCTCAAAAGTGATCCCTTTCGGCTCGTCGCACACTGGGGAACGGTCCACCACCTCCAGACCCACCCTGGCTTCCGCAGCCGTGGTGTTGGGTCCGCTCTCATGCGAGAGTTGCGGACGGTGGCCCGTGACGAGCTGGGGCTTGAGCAGCTCCGTCTCACGGCCCGGGGGAGAGAAGGGTTGGAGGACTTCTACGGCCGCCTGGGATGGCGGGAGGTCGGCCGCTGGCCCAGCGCCTTGCGCTTCGCGCCCGACGACACCCGAGACGAGGTCCTGATGCTCCTCGATCCCCTGTGACCGACAACCCCTGAGGCGTGTCTTTTCGATCACTCGCGAGCCCAGATGAGGGTGGCGGCGAGGTGGAGGGCAGCCTGGTAGGCGATGGCCAGCTTTTCCGTCCGCATGGCCAGACCGCGCCACTGCTTGAGCCGGTTGATGCACCGTTCGACCGCGTTGCGCTGCTTGTGTGTCCCGGCGTCGAAGACGGGTGGCCGACCACCGGTTCGGCCTCGTCGCAGACGGTGGCGGATCTGGTCGGAGGACTGAGGGATGACTGCTCGGATCCCGCGTCTGCGGAGATGGCTTCGGATCGCGCGGGATGAGCACGCGCGGTCCACTAGGACGGCGTCTGGTCGGGACCTCGGTCTTCCCGGCCCGCTTCGCGGAGCACGAATGCCGGTCATGACGGCTTCGAAGGCTGGTGCGTCGCCTGCCTGGCCCGCGGTGACGCGGAGGGCAAAGGGTCGTGCATGGCTGTCGCTGGCGAGGTGGACTTTCGTGCTTAGGCCGCCGCGGGAACGTCCGAGCGCATGGTCGTCAGGCTCAGCCCGATCTGGCGTCCCTTTTTTCTGGCTCCGGCGGCGTGGTGGTGCGCTCGGCAGATGGTGGAGTCCACCGACACGGTCCAGCCGATGTCGTCAGCACCGGCGGCCACTGCCCGAAGCACGGCGAGGATCCGTTCCCAAGTGCCGTCCACGGCCCACCTGAGCAGCTGTTTTGTGAGCGGTTTGGAACGAGCCCAGCTCGTCTGGCAGGTCCCGCCAGGGCGAGCCGGTGCGGTATTTCCACGCGATGGCCTCCAGGGTTCGGCGGTGCTCGGCCCATCGCCGACCCCGGACCGGATCGGCCGGCATCCACGGCTCGATCCGGTCCCACATCGCATCAGTGATCACTAACCGGACGGACACATCTGATCAACCGACAAGCGAGTCAAGGAGACACGCTCTAGTAGTGCTTTGTTAGCTGGTCTTGTCAGGTCCCGTCTGCGGTAGTTCGCTGGTTGCATGAGGGCTGGGGAGCTTGCTGCGGTTCGGGGCCGGTTGGAGGAGTTCGTCTCGGAGGTGTTCGCGCCGCTGGTGCGGCGGGACCAACGTGAGAAGGGCCTGTTGTATGTGCGGGGGCTGTTGCTGGACGGCCGACGGAAGTCGATGCAGCCGATGGCCGAACGCCTGGGTATCGATCACCAGCAGCTGCAGCAGTTCATGACGTCTTCGACCTGGCCGGTCGAAGACGTCCGGGCCCGGCTCGCTTGGCGGGCCGTGGCCGCGGTGCGGCCCGAGGTCTGGGTGGTGGACGACACCGGGTTTCCCAAAGACGGCACCGCCTCGCCCGGGGTGGCCCGGCAGTACTCGGGCACGCTGGGCAAGGTCGGCAACTGCCAGATCGGCGTCAGCGTCCACGCCGCCTCGGACACGGCCTCCTGCCCGCTGTCCTGGCGTTTGTTCCTGCCGGCGGTCTGGGACGGGCCGGATGCCGAGGTCCGCAGGCGAGCCTGCCGGATCCCCGATACCGAGCACCATCGTCCCAAGTGGCAACTCGCCCTGGACATGCTCGACGAACTCGACGGCAACGGCCTGCGGCCCGCCGTCCTGGTCGCGGACACCGGCTACGGAGCGAACGCGGACTTCCGCCACGGCCTGGAAGACCGGGGCCTGGCCTACGTCCTGCAGGTGAAAGCCGAGATGACTGCCCACGGCGAGGAGGCCGAACCACAGCGGCCCGCATACGGCGGGCTGGGGCCCAGGCCGTTGCCCCGTTACCGCACCCGGCCGGTCTCCTTACGCGAGCACGTGCTGGCCGCCGGCCGCCAGGCGGGACGCACACTGACCTGGCGCAAGGGCTCGAAGGGGGCGATGAGCTCGCACTTCGTGCTCCTGCGGGTCCGCCTCGCGGGCCGCCGGCCCAAACCCGCCGCCGACGGCACCATCCCCCTCACCTGGCTGATCGCCCAGTGGCCCGACGGTGAAACAGAGCCGGTGAAGTACTGGATCTCGAACCTGCCCGCCGACATTCCCGCCAAAGACCTCGTCCGCCTCGAGAAGACCCGCTGGCGGATCGAGCACGACTACCGCGAACTGAAAACCGTCCTGGGCCTGGACCACTTCGAGGGCCGCTCCTTCACCGGCTGGCACCGCCACGTCACCCTCGTCACCGCCGCCCACCTGTTCCTGACCGAACAGCGGAGGGCCCCAAAAGCCCCTGCCAGGGCCTGACCCTCTACCAGGCCCTGGACCTCCTCCAACACCTACTCGCCACCTGGACCGGCACCTGCCCAACCTGCCGACAAACCACCAGACAGCCCTACGACAGCAGCTAACAAAGCACTACTAGGCCACAGTGCCTTGACACACGACGCTGAGGGTGGCACCTCCACCTCGGTGCTGCTGGCCCGCTCCCGCCACGCATCGCCGGCGTATCGCTTAGCGGGGCCTGAGTCCGTCGACGACGACGTCCAGCATTCGGTTCAGCTGGGGGCGCTGCTCGGGTGCGCCGGCCACGGAGAGCAAACCGGCGAGGATGCCGCCTACCTCCACCGGGTGGATGTCGCTGCGCAGTTCTCCTGCTGCGGCGCCGGCCTCGAGCACCATCGCCAGGACCTGCTGGACCTCGTCGCAGACCGGTCCGGTGCCGAAGCGGCCGGAAGCGCTCATGGCGACCAGGGCCTCGCAGATGCCGCGTCGTTCACCGGCCCAGTCGGCGAATCGGAGCATCCACGCGTGGAGGGCCTGCGCCGGCGGCTTGGTAGCCAGCAGGGTGCGCGCATCTTCGCGCAAGGGCCGGATCTGGTCCCGGTAGACCTCTTCGACCAGATCCTCTCGGGTGGGGAAGTGCCGGTACAGGGTGGCGTTCCCCACTCCCGCGCGTTTGGCGATCGCGTCCAGCGAGATCGCGCGTCCGGACGCGAAGGCTTCGGCGGCCGTGGCGATCAGCTGCTCGCGGTTGCGCTGCGCGTCGGCGCGCAGGGTGCTGCGTGGAGGTGTCATGACCTTCGCGATCGTGAGTGTCGGATGAAGCTCGGGAACGATTCGGGGACATCCCCGGTTCAGTGTACGGTGAGGCAAACGGGGAGGTCCCCGATTGCGGGTGGTCTCACCCATCGCTTCAGCGACGAGAGGTTTGCCATGCCCACAGCCCTCATCACCGGGGGGACGACCGGGATCGGCGGAACGACGGCCGAGCTGCTGCACGCCCGCGGTCACCGGGTCGCGGTCACCGGACAGAATCCCGAGTCCCTCGCGCGGGCGCGCTCCGAGCTCCCCGGCGACGTACTCGTCGTCCGAGCCGACGGGCGCGTGCTCTCTGACACCGACGCCCTGATGTCGGCGGTGTCGGCGCGGTCCGGATCGCTGGACCTGCTCTTCCTGAACGCCGGGATCTTCGTCCGGCACCGGTTGCCGAGGTGACGGAGGAATCGTTCGACGAGCACGCCGACCTCAACTTCAAGGGCCAGTACTTCACCCTCCAAAAGGCCCTTCCCCTCATGAACGACGACGGCTCGGTCGTGCTGACCGTCGGCATCGGATCCCGGCGCGGCACCCCTGGCGCCACGGTGGAGGCGGCGACGCGCGACGCGCTGCTGGCCATGCTGCCCTCGCTCGCGCTCGAACTGGCCCCGCGCAGGATGCGCGTCAACGCCGTGAGCCCCGGGGCCACCGACACCCCGCTGCTCAACAAGCTGGGGGTGCCCGAGAGCGGCCGGGACGCCATGCGCTCGAAGATCCCCTTCGAGCGCTTCGGATCCAGCCAGGGGGTCGCGGAAGCAGTCGCCTTCCTCGCCTCACACGCCGCCGGCTACATCACCGGCCAGGACATCACCGTGGCCGGCGGCTACGGGCTCGGCGCCTGAAATCCGGGCGAGTCGAGCACCGATCCGCACCTCTCGAACGCCACGAACCGCACCTCACAGGAGAACACGATGGCACTCACTCTCGACACGTATCGGCTGCTGGGACGTTCCGGACTCCGGGTCTCACCGCTGGCGCTGGGCACGGCGACCTTCGGCACCGAGTGGGGCTGGGGCGCCGAGCGCGACGAGGCCCGCAAGCTCTTCGACCGCTACACCGAGCTCGGCGGCAACTTCTTCGACACCGCCAGCACCTACACCAACGGCAGCTCCGAGCGACTGCTCGGCGAATTCGCCCGCACCAACCGCGACAAGATGGTGCTGGCGACGAAGTACTCGACGCTGCGTCAGCCCGGTGACCCGAACTCCGGAGGCACCCACCGCAAGAGCATGCTGGCGTCGGTGGAAGCCAGCCTGCGGCAGCTGAACACCGGCTACATCGATCTGCTCTACGTGAACGTATGGGACTTCAGGACGCCGGTGGAGGAGATCCTGCGGGGCCTGGACGACCTGGTGAGGCAGGGCAAGGTGCTGTACGTGGCGATCTCCAGCGCCCCGGCCTGGCAGGTGTCGCGCATGCAGGCGATCGCCGACCTGCGCGGCTGGTCGCCACTGGTCGCACTGGAGACCGAGTACAGCCTGATCGGGCGCACCGCGGAGCGTGACCTGATCCCGATGGCACGCGAGATGGGACTCGGCGTGGTCCCCTTCTCCCCGTTGGGCGGCGGGGTGCTCACCGGCAAGTACAGCCGGGAGGACCAGAACCAGGCGGGCTCCGTCGCCGGCGAAACCGCCGGCAACCGCAAGAGCCTCAACGCCGCCCTGGGATGGGTCACCGACCGCAACCTTGCCATTGCCGACGCGGTGAAGGAGGTGGCCTCGGAGCTGGGCCGCACACCCGCCCAGGTCGCACTGGCCTGGACCCTGAACGCCCCGGGCGTGACGGCACCCATCATCGGCGCCCGCACCCTCGCGCAGCTGGAGGACAACCTGGGTGCCCTGCAGGTCGACCTCACTCCTTCCCAGCTGGCCCGCCTCGACGAGGTCAGCGCCATCGACCTCGGCAATCCACACGACCTGCTCGCCAGCGATCACATCCGCACGGTCACCACAGGCGACATGAAGATCGAAACCCTCGGCTGATTCGCTTCATGAACGGCGACATCCAGATATATCGACATGTTTTCGATGAGGGAACGGAGCAACCTCGGTATGGGTAAGTACAGCGACAAGAATGTGGTGATCACGGGTGGCAGCAGCGGCATGGGGCTCGCGCTGGCGGAGCTGCTGGTGCAAGGCGGAGCCCGCGTGGTGATCACCGGCCGTTCTCCGGCCAAGCTCGACGCGGCACGCGAGCGGCTCGGCGAGAATGCCGTGGCCGTCCGGGCGGATGTGGCCTCACTGTCCGACCTGGATATGCTCGCCGGCCGCGTAAAGAACGAGCTCGGCTCGATCGAGGCTTTGTTCGTCAACGCCGGCATCTCACCCCTCACGCCCCTCGAGTCGACGACCGAGGACGTGTACGACGAGCTGTTCGCGATCAACGTCAAGGGCGCCTTCTTCACCGTGCAGAAGCTCGCTCCACTGCTGAGCGCGAACGCCGGCATCGTCCTCACCACCTCGATCGCGAACGTCATCGGCATGGTGGACACCAGCGTCTATGCGGCCGGCAAGGCGGCGCTGCGCTCGATGGCCCGCGCCTTCTCCCGCGAGCTGCTTCCGCGGGGAATCCGTGTCAATGCGATCAGCCCGGGTCCCATCGACTCGGGGATTCTGGAAACGATGAATTTGTCCAAAGAGGCCGCTGACCAGTTCAGGGCGGAGCGGATCGCGAGCAACCCCATGAAGCGCTACGGCACCGTCGAAGAGTTCGCGAAGGCGGCCGCATTCCTCGCCTTCGATGCCACGTACACCACCGGCATCGAGCTGGCCGTGGACGGCGGCGAAACCCAGCTCTGAGCTCGTCTGCCGTTCCGCCACGGGCGTAAGGCCCGCTACCACGGCGGGTTCAGGGGGCGCTGCACTACGTGGTCGTGTCGATCAGGCCGCGAGCAGTTCATGCAGGCTCTCGGCTGGGGTTGCCCAGCCGAGCGCTTTGCGTGGGCGGCCATCGAGTTCGGCGGCGACGGCGTCAAGATGCTCGCACCAGGAGGTTGTGGCGCCGGGCGGGTGTCATCCGCTCCAGGTTCGCCGGGTACTCCTTCGACGCCAGCGCCGGCCACGCGTCCACCAGCTTCTCCGACACGTCCGCGAACAGGCCCGCGGGCAGCTCCAGCCACCGCACCCGCCCGCTGGAGCTTGTTCACCTCCGCCAGCAGGCTCTCCGGCCCCGGCGCCCCCGGATCGGTCTTCAACTCGGCGAAGTGCGATCCTCCGCCCACGCCTCCGCAGGCACCTTGCCCTGCTGGGCCACGTACTCCACCGAGGCGGTCGGCACCTCCTGGGCCGACACAGCGCTACATGTCCGTTCGCCGTACCTATACGAGAACAGGGCCAAGACCTTGAGGCAGATCGGACCGAGGGCGTCGCGCTGGCGCCGGGTCTTCTGCTCTTCAGTGCTGACTGCTTGTCAGTGCTGACGCGGACCAGGCCGATGAGCGCCACGGGTGCCCCTTTCTGTTCATCAAACGTCTTCAGGCGGCGGTGCCGGGGTGGCGGGCGGTCGGCGAATGGTCATCTATCCGAGTTGGCCGGGACGCGGCGGTTCTTGCAGTAGCGGTAGAGGTCGATGGCGAGAGCGACGGCGGCGTGAGTGGCGGGGTGGGGGTCCTGCCTGCGCCAGATGAAGTGGACGGGAACGGGATCGGTGTCGCGCAATGGACGGTAGGCGATGCCGTCGCGCCGGTACTGGGCTGCGGTGGCCTGGGGGGTGATGCCGACGCAGCGGCCGGTGGCGATGGCGGCGAGCCAGTCGTCGATGTCGTGGGTGTACTCGACGGCGGGCCGTTCGTCTTCGGGCCACAGGTCCAGGGTGGTGGTGCCGGTTCTGCGGTCGATGGCGAGGGTGCGGCCGGGGATCTCGCCCATGCGGATACTGCGGCGGCGGGCCCAGGGGTCGTCGGAGGCGAGAGCCACGTAGCGGTGCTCGTGGCCGACGAGGGCGTGTGACCAGGGCTTGAGGTCGAGAGGGGCGCGGATGACCGCGAGGTCGCAGAGGCCCTCGGCGAGCCCGCCGGTAGCGGAGTTGTGGCGGATGAGCCGGAGTTCGGTCTCGGGGTGGCTCTGGTGCCAGCGGCGCTGGAATTCGGTGGTGTGGCGGCCGAAAGCGGACCAGGCGTGGCCGATGTGCAGGCGGCTGTGGCCCGTGGAGGCTTCGGTGACGAGTTCCTCGGCACCGGACAGCAGCAGGCGGGCGCGGGCAAGAGCCTGTACGCCCGCGGTGGTGGGAGTGATCGTGCGGCTGGTGCGGTGCAGCAGGCGCACCCCGAGGATCCTTTCGAGGGCTAGCAGGTTCCGGGAGACGGCGGCCTGGGAGATGCCCAGCTCGATGCCGGCGTCCGTGAAGCTGCCGGTGTCGACGATGGCTACCAGGCACCGCAGGTGCTTCAGCTCCAGCGCAGCCGTCTCGTTCCGCGTCTCATCCATGCATCCAGCGTATAGCTGAGTGTGGGGATGCATTTTGCGTATACCGATGGTGCGCTCATCGTGGAGGCCATGAAGCTCGATTCCTCCCCTGTTGCATCACCCCGGGGCACTGCAGCTGACGGGTCCGGCTCTGCCCGGGGAACGGGGCGCGGGGCCGGGGTGGCGCTGATGCTGGGCAGCGGCCTGTCCAACCAGACGGGGGCCTCGATCGCGGCGCTGGCGTTCCCGGTCCTCGGGCCTGTCGGGGTGGTGGCGGTGCGCCAGTGGGTGGCGGCCGTGGTGCTCGGGGCGGTCGGTCGGCCGCGGCTGCGGCACTTCACCGCGGCGCAGTGGCGTCCCGTGCTGGGCCTGGCGCTGGTGTTCGCGGTGATGAACCTGTCCCTGTACGCGGCGATCGAGCGGATCGGGCTCGGGCTGGCCGTCACGCTGGAGTTCCTCGGCCCGCTGGCCGTGGCCCTGGCCGGCTCCCGGCGCCGTGTCGACCTGGTCGCCGCGGTGGCGGCTGCCGCAGCGGTGGTGGTCCTCACGCGCCCCACACCCTCCACCGACTACCTGGGCATCGGCCTGGCTCTGCTGGCCGCGGCATGCTGGGCCTGCTACATCCTGCTCAACCGAACCGTCGGGGCCCGCCTGCCCGGCCTGGAAGGCTCGGCCGCCGCGGCGGCCGTCTCCGGCGCCCTCTACCTGCCCGTCGGCGTGTGGGTGCTGTGGCACCACCCGCCCACGGCCACAGCGCTGGGTTGTGCGCTGGCCGCCGGGGTGCTCTCCTCCGCGGTGCCGTTCCTGGCCGATCTGCTGGCGCTGCGCCGCATCCAGGCACACTTCTTCGGCGTGTTCATGAGTGTGAACCCGGTCTTCGCAGCCCTGGCCGGCCTCACCCTCCTCGGACAGCAGCTCGATGCCCTCGCCTGGCTCGCCATTGCCATGATCGTCGGCGCGAACACCGTCGCCGTCTCCACCGCACACCGTCCCACCACCCACCGGAGTACGACGTGAAGGTCCTCATCGTCCACGCACACCCCGAGCCCGCTTCCTTCAACGCTGCCCTGAAGGACACGGCCGTGGCCACCCTCGCCGCACAGGGGTACGAGGTGAAGGTCAGCGACCTGTACGCGATGGGCTTCAAGGCGATCCCGGACGCCGACGACTTCACCGCGGCCCGCAAGGACCCCGACCGGCTCCGGATCGACATCGAACAGGAGCACCAGCACGAGACCGGCACCTTCCCGCCCGACGTGGCCACCGAGCAGGCCAAGGTGGAGTGGTGCGACCTGATGATCTTTCAGTTCCCGATCTGGTGGTTCTCCATGCCCGCCATCCTCAAAGGCTGGGTTGAGCGCGTCATGGCCCGCGGCTTCGCCTACGGCGGCGGACGCAAACACGCCAGAGGCGTTTTCCTCGGCCGCAAGGCCATGGTCTGTTGCACCACCGGTACCTCCGCCGACACCTACGCCCCCGACGGCATCGAAGGCGACATCCTGCATCTGCTCTGGCCGGTCAACAACGGAATCTTCCACTACATGGGCTTCACACCTCTGCCCCCTTTCACCGCCTTCGCGCCCCGCCTGACCACCGAGCAGGAACGCAAAGAGTGTCTCGACGCCTACGCCGAGCGTTTGCGCACCATCGAGACCACCGTCCCCCTCTTCATGCACCCTCGCGAGGACTACGGACCCGACCAGCGGCTCCTGCCCACCGTCGAAGCCCGCAGCGGCTTCCAGTGGAACCCCCGCGCCGGCCGGACCCACGCGGAAGCGGCCACCGGTCACTCCGGCCTCATGCACCGCACCCCCGCCCAGGACCGGTGACCTGCGCCGTCCTCCTCGACGCCGTCATCGTCGCCGTCGCCCGTGGCCGAGTCGCGCAGCGGTCACAGGCCACCGCCCGGCGGGAGGGCGGAGCGGAACCCGCAGCAGCAGGGTGTCGGCGTCGGGGAAGGGCGCTGCCGCCACGTCGGCCAGGGCGGCGGGGGCTCATTCGGCGGGCCGTTCACAGCCCGCCGCGAGTACGAGAACCGCGTCAACGCACTCCCGGCTGCCAGCCTGCGTTGAGGTTGAGCGGACCGAGCACCACCCCGCCAAGATCAAGTACTGGCGGCTCTTGGGCTTACCTCGGCGCTACCCCTCCTACACCGGCCGCAGAAGATGTCAGGCGGCGAACACCTGGGAGTCGTCGGCGAACGCCTTGAACTCCAGGGCATTGCGGGCCGGGTCGAGCAGGAACATCGTCCACTGCTCCAGCGCCCCGCTGCGCGGGGATGCCGGATCGGTGGGGCGCGTAGATCACGGGGGCTCCGGCTCGGCCGGAGCCCCCGGTCTTCGAGCCGTAAAGCCGACTCAGTACGTTACCGGCCTCAGGCTGTACGTCGCGTTGACCGGCGAGTAGAGCCAGCAGTCACCGTAGCCCTTGACCGAGAACCACACCGTCGCGGGCGTCCTGTACGTCCTGGGCCAGGGATTCGGCGTCGTGTAGCAGTCGACTTTGCCCCCGGCCGAGCTGATGCTCGCCGCATACGCGATGTCGTACCACCCCCACCCCCACAGCACCTTCTTCCACTTGCCGGCCTGCAATGTTCCCGTGAGGCCCGGGTCCGCGAGCGGCGCCACCTGCACATGAGAAGCGCGCGCGCCCGCCTGAGCGGGCAGCGCCGAAGCCGTGCCGGTCGAGGCGAAGGTCAGCCCCGTCAGAGCCACTGCGGCAATGGCCCTGGCCAATCGCTTGGTACTCCCCATGACACCCCCTGGGATAGGCGAGGAGATGCCCGTCGCATTTCCTCACCAGCGGAACTCGGTAAGACCCGAGGCGCTACGACAGTTGCAGCACTTTCGCTTCCTCGAAAGGGGACAGGCAAGAGGTAACGTTTTAGCGCTGCAAGGTCAGGATGAATGCAGCTGATGCGTCGGTCCGTTGAGAAGGGTCGAGAAGTCCACCGTCCTTGCGTCCCTGGGCCTGCCCGAGGGCGCGGGCGAACACCTGGCGGCGCGGGCCGCGCCTCTGGACGGTACCTGCCGGGAGGTCTCGGGCCGCCTGCCGGAGAACGCGTAGATCTCTTTCGACGATGGCGGCCGCCTGCACTTCGCCGCGCTGGAACCGGAGCCGGAACCGGCCTCCCTGCTCGGTCTGCGGGCTGCGGTGAACGCGATGCTGTCCCGCGTCGACCTTCCGGAGGTGCTGCTGGAGGTGTTCTCCTGGACCGGTGCCGACCAGGCGTTCACCTCGGTCACCGGCGGCGAGGCCCGGCTCAAGGACCTCCCCGTCACCGTCGCGGCGCTCTGGTGGCCCATGGCTGCAACGCCGGCTAAACCCCCCTCATCAGCGGGGTTGACGCGCTGACGTATGGGCGTCGTACGAATGGTGCCAGTGCTGTACTCGCCGGAGATCGCGACTGCGCCGATGGCACCGAGGGTGACCATCATGACCATGGCGGCATTCGCTGTGAACGCCTCCTGCAGCGGAATTCCGGCGCGGACGTAGTCGGCCTGGTCCGCCGCGCTCCGCTCTGGCCAGTAGTTGTCGGCCGACCATCGCGCTCACCGGCCAGCCATGGCGCTCAGTCGCAGCTGCTGTCCCGTCGCACCGAAGGTCGAGCGATCTCGCCGAGGGCACGCTCGCCACGCAGGCCCGCACGTTGCGGGTTATCCACCTCGTGGGCCTGTTCAGATGCAGATCAGCCTGTTCAGATGCAGATCACGATCTTTCCTCGGGTGCGTCCGCGCTCGGCGTGCGCGTGGGCGTCGGCGATCCGCTCCAGGGGGTAGGCCTGTTCGATGTGAGGTGTGTAGCGGCCTTGCCCGCCCAGTTCCGCCGCCGCGGACAGGAGAGCGGAGTCGTTCACCGCGTTGGCCACATGCGTGCCCAGGCGGTGCCCGCCCGCGTGGTCGGCGACCGTCGCGACGCGCCTCGGGTCGCCCGCGATCGCGACGAGGTCGTCCAGCGAACCGGAGGCCGCGGTGTCGAGCACGATGTCGACGCCGTGCGGAGCGAGGGTGGTGAGGCGCTGGGCGAGGCCGGGGCCGTAGGTGGTGGGAACGGCGCCGAGAGAGGTGAGGAACTCGTGGTTGCGTTCACTGGCTGTCCCGATCACGGTGCCGACACCTAGCGCCACGGCGATCTCGACTGCCGCGCTGCCCACGCCTCCGGCGGCGCCCTCGACGAGGAGGGTGCGCCCCGCGAGGGGGCCGAGCGCGTCGAGCCCACACATCGCGGTCACGGACGCGAGACCGGCGCCCGCGGCCTGCTCGTCGTTCCACGAGGCCGGGGTGTGCGCCCAGGCCGAAAGGATGAGCAGCTCCGCGGTCGCGCCGGTGACGCCGCCCAGCCCGAAGACGCGGTCACCGGTGCTCACCCCCTGCACCCCGTCGCCGATCTCGTCGACGACACCGGCGGCGTCGCGCCCGGGAATGGCGGGCAGCTCCAGGGGGAGCAGCTGGTGCAGGGCGCCGGCGCGCAGCTTCCAGTCGATGGGATTGACGCTGGCCGCCGCGACGCGGACGCGGATCTCACCGGGTCCGGGGTGGGGGTCGGGGGCCTGCTCGATCACCAGACTCTCCGCTCCGCCGTATGCGTGGAACCGGGCTGCGCGCATAGTGGTCTGCCTTACTTTGACGGGCCGGAATGACGTGTTCATCCGACGCCCGTCACTCTAGAACCTGACGTTGACGTGAGGTGCAAGCCCCAACTGCCGCCCGGCCGGAGGAGGGCAGGCGCGGATGGGCGAGGTTGCCGAGCAGGCGGGGGTGAGAGTGGGGGCCTGCGCCCCTACGAGGGGTCACGCCGCCCGTCACGGTCGACACCCGTGCGCCCTCGGGCGGGCTCGGCGATCCCGGTACGACGCGAGGGCTGCCGTGCGTACGTGAACCGCGTGAACGGCCTCGGGTCCACCACCGGGTCGTGATCAATCTTGGCGCCGCCAACGCGGTTCGATCGGCCCCCAGGGCTGCCCCCGGAGCCGGTATTGCTAGCCTGAACATGACATCAACGTGAGGTATGAGCGGGAAGGGAGCGATCTGGTCATGCGCATCGGACAGCTCGCCAGGCGGTCAGGGGTCAGCGTGCGGGCCCTGCGCTACTACGAGGAACAGCGGCTCCTGGACTCGGCGCGGACGTCCGGTGGCCAGCGCGACTATCCCGACGAAGCCCTGGAGCGGGTCCAGCTCATCCAGGACCTCTTCGCGGCCGGCCTCTCCAGCCGTACCGTCGTCGAACTCCTGCCGTGCGTGAGCACCGGCGTCGCGACCCCCGCCATGCTCGACCAGCTCATCATCGAACGCGACCGCATCGCCGCACGCATCCAGGACCTGACTCGGGCCCAGACCAAACTCGGCCGCGTGATCGAGAATGTGACCGCGGCGAAGGCGACGCAGGACTGATCAACCCGTCGCGAGGGGCGCGGCCCCGACCCATCCGGCATCTACCGGGCGACATCGTGCACGCGAAGAGACCCTCACCCACGGGCCCCATCCGCTCCACCTCGCCCAGGTGTTCGGGCTAGACGAGTAGACCGCAATGCGTTATGCAGACTCCCCGCGGGCCCTGCTGGAGCAATCTGCCGAGCAGAAGCACCAGTGAAACCTGGTCGACCGGGACCCGAGAGGGAAGCGAACATGGGCAGATGCCGTCGACCGAAGCAGCAGCCATCGAACTCCAGGACCGCGCCACTCTCTGGAGCGTGGGCGAGATCCCGGCCGGCGATGTCGTCAGCGCGGCCTGTGACGCGCTCGTCGCCGGCCTGGACAGCCCCGGACTTCGGGTGCTGGCAGCCTGTACACGCGCCGAGGCGGACTACGACGTGCACGACCTGCTCCCCGAAGCGCTCGATGATCTCGGCCTCGTTCTCTATCCGGCCGCCGACGAGGCCGGCCAAGAAGCCGTCGCGCGAGCGCTCGCACGACGCATGCTGGCCGGCGAGCTGAAACCCTGGGAGCTCACCTTCCGGATCAACCAGCGTTACGGGCATGAACTGCCCCTGACAGCACGGCTCGCCGCTCTCGATGACGAGTACGCCTTCCTCGAATACGGCAGCGACGAAGCAGTGGCTCGGATCGATGCTGAGGTCATAGCCGAAGCCCGCCGCCTCGCCGCAGTCCACCCCCGCGTTCCCGCCGAACCCACGGAAGTCCCCACCTGATGCACACGTGATGCACACGGACCGGCCCCGGGTTCCCACTGGACAAGCTTCAGCTTCCCTGAACCCACGGGGCCCACAGGTGTGAGTCGTTACGGTACGGAAAGTGCCGCTGAGATTGATCATGGTTTGGCTGGCGTCGGGGTGAGCGGGTCGTCCGGCCGCCGGATGCGGACTCGGTGAGGTGGCAGGAACTCGTCGGCGTCCTGGAGGTCCGCGAAGTCGGCGCGGGCCGCCGCGGCGACTTCGCGGTACGCCTCCCTCTTCTCGTGCTCGGCGAGCAAGCGCGCAGTAGATGCTCGCGACGCTGGGGGCCTGCCCCCGGCCGGGTCTCAGACGATGAGGTGCTGCGAGGTGCCGGAGTCGTCGGCCGTCGCCTCGGGGGTGATGCCGTGCTGCTCTTCTTCGGGGCGGCCCTTCTTGGGCAGCAGGAAGGTGATCGCGATGAAAGCGACCAGCAGACACGCCTGGACGATCAGCGCGCGGTGGAAGCCGCCGGTGAAGTCACCGGTCTTGGCCTGGGCGAAGAACACCGAACCGAAGACCGCGACGCCGATGGAGCCGCCGACGGCCTGGACTGCCGACAGGACACCGGAGGCGGAGCCGATCTCGTCGTCGTCCACCGCGGCCAGGATGAAGCTGAACAGGGCGGCGATCACCATGCCGGGCGCCGACGCCCGCCACCGTCGTGCCGGGGACGATGTCCCAGGTCCAGAACGAGGCGGCGTCAAGGCCGTCGAGCTCGAACCACACCCATCCGTACTGGGCTACGCCGGGCCGCTCCCGGGCGGCCGGCGCCGAGCTGCGCGGCTCCCACCCGTACTGGGGTGACGGGGACCCGGGCCGGGTAGGGCGTACGCGGCTGTGGCGGACTGTCCAGGACGCGCCGGGTGGCGAGCCGGGTGGCGAGCCGGAGGGCGTCGTGCGGCTGGTCGGCGGGACGGTCGTGGTCGAGCCGGAGAAGGGTGGTCGTGGTGGGTGAGCTGGAGGCGCGGCTGGAGAGCTGGCGGGCCGTGGCGGCGTGGCTGGCCTGGCAGCAGCGGCAGGCCGCGCAGACCATCGCCGCCCTGGAGGCCGAGCTCGCCGAGGTCCAGGCCCGGCGGCCGCCTCCCCCGCCGCCGGAGTGGAAGGTCGAGGGAATCCGGACCGGCAGCGGAGTGAAGGGGCTCCGGGTCCACGCCGGGGACTGCAGCATGGGCCGCGGGAAGCCCACAGACGCCGAGCAGGTGCGCCGGATGCTCGCCGAGGGGATCGAGCCCTGCCCGTACTGCAGCCCCGACAACATGCTCGGCGTCACCGGGTAAAGCGCCGGGCCGGGGAGGAGGCGGGATTCGGCAGCGGCACGGCGGATCAGCGGATGGAGCGTGCCCGCGAAGGGGTGGAGCCGCGGTGCCCCCGGGCCGTGTCCCGGGGCACCGTACGGTGCGTCAACGGGGCGCCGACAAGGCGTGCTTCAGCGGTCGAGGGAGGATCGGAACGGCCTTGGGCCGGCGGCGGTACCGGTAACGCGTCCTGTGCCCGGCGCCCGCCCGCGGCGTCTGAAGGAGACCTTGCAGAATTTTCTTGCAGCCCGACCGAACATCCGGGGCTCTCGTCGGCACGTGCACAGCAAGCTGGTCAACCGGACTGGCCGAAGTGCTCGGAGGAGCCCGTACTCAACAACAAGTCCCCGGGATCTCCCCGTCGTGCCGGGCCCGCGACGAGCGGGGCGCTTCCGGGTGACGCCCGCCGGTACCTGGTGGCGGCGGCCGCCGTAGGCCTGCCCGCTGCGGCTCCCGGGCGGGCGGAGGGGGTCTGCCCGTCCGGGACGCCGGGGGCGGGTCAGACGCAAATGCTGCCGGCGCAGATGCCGATGTTGACGGGCAGGACGGTGATGCCGAACTTGGTCAGGTACGTGGTGATCGCGGCGGTCTCCAGCTTCAGGAGCTGGCAGGGCCACACCTCCACGGCTCCGTTCCTTCGCCGTCCCGCAGTTCCGGCAGACGAGACGTCTTGGTGCAAAGAGGTACGGATCGTGCCCCCCGGCCGGCTCCGGTCCTGCCACGACGTGAGCGATCCACGGCGACGGGGGCGTTGACGTTGTTGTCGGCGACGCTGGCCAGGGTCACTTGGAGGTCGTTGATCTGGGTGCCGTTGAGGCCGTTGAGGTCTCCGGTGTTCACGGTGGTGCCGTTGAGCACGGTGTTCACCGTGATCAGACCGGAGCAGTTGACGGTGTGGCCGGCGCCGCTGCCCACGTTGGAGCAGGAGTAGGGGTGCGTGGTGGTGGTCTGCTGGGCTGCTGCCGGTGCGACGGCCGCACCGGCCAGGGCCGCGGCGAGAGCGGTCGCGGTCGCGAAACGGGCAAGCTTCACAGTCGTCTCCTTCACCATGGCCCACCGGGCCCGGACGGGCTGGAGTGGACGGGGGAACCACGTCCGGAAAAGGGACAGACCCGGTTCGGCAGCCGGGCGAAGGGGAGCAGCAGATTCTGGAACTGGCGCCGCTCACCGGCTGAGCTTGCTCTTCACTCCTCGACATCGAGTCGAGACCGCGGCCGCCTGCCGGCGGGCCGTCACGGTGACCAGGGAAAACAAGCCGTTCCCCTGTACGCATGCGTGATGTCCACATCAACGTGGACATGCCGTGCCCCGCGGCTCCCCGGGCGACGCATGACCGCCACCCAGAGCGAAGAGGGTCAGTCCCGGCTGGAAAGAGGCGTCCGCAGTTCCACGCGAAGCCGGATCGAAGTGTCGATGGGCAGTCCAAGGCCGGCGAGCCGCAGGTCCTTCGAGTGTGTCGCGATGAGGTCGAGATCCCGCAGCTGCCGCTGGAGCTCGGCAACGGTTGCCTCGTCGAGGTCGGGTACTTCCTCTTCCTGCTCGGCAAGGTGCTCAAGGTGCTCGTCCACAGCGTCCACGGCCCGTCGGCTCGCCCAGACCGCGAAGTCACAACACTCGAACAGGTAGGCGTGCGCGGCATACAGCGTCGTGGCCGCCGCGTTCTCGTCCGCATCGTCGGGGCCGTCCTGGCCATCGTTGTGGCAGTACTCGCTGAGCATGTACTCGGCCACACCCCGCTTCACCGCGGTGAAAGCTGTCGAGTCCCCGAGGGAACCCTCCCATACGGCGTTCAGCAGGGGTCGCAGGCTCATCGTGAACGGCGCCCGATCCCCTTCGGGTAGTGCTTCATGCCAGCTCATGAGCCGCTCAGCCGTTCCAGCGGCGAACACTCCGCGCTCCCTCGACGACATGGCCGCCAGGCGATCCTCCACCGCCGCCGACAACTCCTGCCACGCGTCCAGAACCGAGCCCCCCGAGTCGAGATTTCGGCGAGCGCACACCCGCCTCGGGGATCATCGCACCAACCCCTCACACGCTTGAAGGCCGGCCACCAACCGGCTCTCGCAGCAAAGAGGTGGGTCCGTCCGCACCGCGCCTGTCAGGGACACGGACCGGCAGGGCCCAGACCGCCGACCTACTGGCCCCACGTCCTGCGCTAAGTCACCGCATCACCCAGGGCGGACGGACTTCGGAGCGGCGAGGCCGGGGAATGCCGAGGTCCGCCACCCGCCCGGGGGAGCCCATGGTGCTGGTCACGGACGCGTGTCCGTGACCAGCACCGTAAGGGCGAAGGGCGACAGAACCTCCGGTCAGAGTTTCGCGAGGGCGCCGGCGAGGGACTCGGGCGGGAACGCCATCTCGCTGGCCTCCAGCAGCCGTCGGAGCGAGGGGAACTCGTAACTCCTGTAGCCGCTGATCACGATCTCCGCGTTGCGGAGGACCTTCATCGCGGACTCCACGGAGGCGATGCTCAGGCCGAGGGCCTCCGCGAGTTCACTCTGGGAGGGGCCCTCGAGCCTGAAGTCGAACTTCTTACCCGGCACCGCACAGTGCATGACGAGGTGACCCAGCAGACCGGCGAGGCGCTCCACGGCCTTGAGGTTGTGCCGGTTGTAGATCCGCTCGGTGGCCTCGATGCGGTCGGTGACCGATATGCCAATGGCCTTCATCAGGGCCGGGGCGGTCTCGGCCATCGTGCGCATCCGCTCCATCGGCATGCGGATGGTCCAGGTGTCGTTCAGGCAGATCGCGGTCGGGGTCGCCATCTTCTCGTCGAAGAACTCCATGCAGCCGAGGACCGCGCCGGCGCCCAGGATGCGCAACGTGGTGGAGGCGCCGACCTGGGTGCGCTCTGCGACGCAGCCACGCAGGACTACGTACACGTCGGTGCCGCCCTCCGGCCCGCGCAGCTCGCTGTGTCGAGGGTGCTGCCTGAACTTGGCCGGCTCGGTCGGCTCCCTCTCCTGGAAGCTGGCGCGGAGCTCGGCGGGCAGCTCACGCATGAAGGGGTTGCGCTCGAACGCGGTGTTGAGCTGGAAGGGCTCCTTGTCGCGGTCGATCTGGCCGGTGCTGATGTCGATCTCGTAGAAACGGGACCCGACCTGGAGGGGCTCGTTCCGCTTCCAGAACGCCATCACTTCACCCCCGGACCGGGGCTGGGGCCTGCGGGGACCGTCACCGCAGGCTGGGCCGGCTGGAGGGCTTCGAACGTCTTGGGGAGCACGATCACAAGTCCGATGATCGCCACAAGCACTGTGGCGATGCGAGCGGGGGTGGACTTGAGCGTGCGCACGGTGTAGGCGATGGTGGCCGCCATGATCGCGACGATCAGAACAGCCGCAAGAAGGAACGTCATGATTCCTGTGCTTTCGTCGAAGAACGAGATCGGGTCTGGCGCCGTGCAGTTGTTCTTCTGGCGAAGGCCGACCGGATTGGTGGGTCCGGTCAACTCCCCGCCCCCCGAGTGCTATCGAGCTGTTCGGGGGAATCGACGATATCCCACGGATGGACGCAGCCCGCCACCCGAACGAGTGGGTGAAGCTCTTCGGGATCACATCGGGTTCTCTGGGGGCAATTCCTTGATCACGTAGGCATTTGCGGCTCTACTCTGGAGTAACCGCCGTTTTCGAGGATCTCGCGCCCTACATTGAGGGCGCTGACGTTGGAACTTTGATCGGGTCTGGCGCAGCAGTCGGGCATCAGCCCCGGGGGGTGGTGCCCTCGGGGCCGCCCGACGCTTGACGTACGAGCCTCTCCGGGAGGTGACACATCATGATCGAGCCTGCACGTGGAGTCGCGGTGTCCCTGTCAAATGAGGGATGCCGCCACTTTCCTGCTTTTTAGGGGCGATCGATCATCCCGTTCGGATTCCGTACCCCCGTAAGGACCAAGGAGCCATAAGGCTCTTACCCTGAACACGGAATCCCCACATGGCAAGTCGTGGGCGAGACATGGGTCACTTCAACGAAATCCGTTGTGCAGAAACGTTTCTGAGCAGCGGTCATGCCGATTCGGTCCTTCGACACGGGACCTTGGTCGCACTGCCACACCGCCGCCCCGGGCGGGCACGCACAAGCAGTCGAGCTCTCGCACGCTCCACTTCAGCAGTGCCCGGCGGGGAACCACGTGCCAGGACACAGAAGCCCCGCCAACGTGCGGGGCTTTCGCGCGTCACAGATCAGTCACAGCCCACCCACACCGGCCCCGGCGCCGACACCATGACGCAATGCGCACACACCGCACCATCACCCTCCTGGCCGCCGCCGGCCTCCTCGCCCTCACCGGCTGCTCCGAGGCGCTCACCAGCGAGCCCAAGCCCGACGACAAGGTCGCCGCCTCGCCATCCGCATCGCAGTCAGGCACCGCCCCTGAGGCGTCCGGCTCCGCCGCCGCGGCCGCCGGCATCCCGCCCAGCCCCGCCCCCGAGCAGCGCGCCATCTACCTCGCCGCGCTCAACAAGATCGACCCCGAGATCGTCAACGGCAAGGACGACAAGGCCGTCAGCCGCGGGCTGAGTCAGTGCCAGTCCATGAAGGACGAGAAGGACCCGACCAAGCGTGTCGAGTCCACGAACCGGCGCTTCATCAGCCCCAACCACCCGGACGGCTTCGGCCCCACCAAGGCCGCCTTCATCCTCGCCGCCGTACAGACCAACCTCTGCCCCACGTACTGACCGCGCCGCAGACCAGCACGGTGCGGGTGGGTGCGGGTACCGCCGCCCGGGACGAGGGCCCCGGGCGGCACCCCGCAGACGAGGTCCGATGGGGCGACGCGCGACGACAATCCGGGGGGTTGGGGCCGACGGGTCTATCCGGGTGGTGCCCGACTGCCCTTCTGGTGCTACGCGGGGGAGGGGCGCGCCGGACCTCCGCCGCCCGGCGGTCGAGGACGTGCTGGCGGATGGTGAGCTCCCTGAGCTCCCTGCGGCAGACCTCGAGGGCGTCCTGGTCCAGGCGGTGGTCGGTGACCTGGTAGCGGTACGGCTCTTCCCGCTCCCGGGAATCAGGTTCGACGAAGTCCATCAACCAGCCGTTGGCGGTGGGGAGCGTGTCGGACTCCCCGTCCTTCACGGAGCGGCCGAAGCGGAACAAGCCGAAGGCGAGCAGCCGCTGACAGCCGTCCTCCCGGACGTCGCGCCGCAGGCCGAACTGCTCCTTTCGCGCGTCCCCGTAGAGGAACACCCCGGACTGCAGGCGCTTGTCGGGGCCCACTTGCTGAGTACGCGCAGGGCCAGCCACGTGGCGACCTCCTTCATGAGGCGGAAGGACGCGTACAGACGCGTACAGACGCGTACAGACGCGTACAGAGGCGTACAGCCGCTGGCCCCTCGACCCCAACGCTTGATCCGCATAGGAGCCGGCGATCCGATCGCGTCGGTGGAGGCGCGCACGTCACCGCCGGGATCGCGCAGCTGCGGGCCCCGGTGACAGGGCCCTCGCTGTGTACGGACGCTCGGGGTATTCCCCGCTGCGGACCTGTCCGTGGTCCCGGTGGCGGTGGTCCGCTTCGCCGCCGAGCAGCTGGATGTCGGGCCGGGCGAGTGCTGTCGGGCGAACCAGGGCCGCATCTGCTCCAGGTGCCCCGCTTGCGGCGACGCGCCGACCGGACGGCCGCGCACCCGAGGGAGGAGGCCGGAGACGCGCCCTCGCCCCGGCAGAACTCGTCGAGTCTGCCGGGGCGAGCCGGACCACGGCGGTTCCCGTGCGGTCGTCGGGTCGTAGGTCCTGCCCCCGACGACCGCACGGCCGCACGACGGCGCAGAACGTGGCGGTCAGGAGGAGCTCGGGTCAGCGGACCTCGGTGACCCGGTGCTCCTTGCGCGCGCCACAGTTGGAGTTGTACACCTGCACGTGCACGTTGCTGATGCCCCCGCCCCAGTCGACGCAGTGGCCCTTGCCGTACACGTAGGCCGGGCCCGCGTACGACGTGTACCGGCCGTAGTCCTCGCCCCGCTCCCAGGTTGCGGGGACTTCGATCCAGAGGGCCATGTCCACGGCCGCACCCGGGTTGTTGCGGATCGTCGCGACGCAGTTCTTGCCGTTCGAGGCGTTGTACGTCAGGTAGACGGTGCCCAGCGAGCCGATGGCGGCCGAGTTCACGGTCTTGTAGGCGCTTCCGCAGACCTTCTGCGGCGTGGTGTTGGGCGCGGCGGTGGCGGGCGCCGCCAGCGCGGTCGTGGCCCCCAGGGCCAGGGCGGCGAATGCGGTGGTGGCAAGGACGGAACGGGTCAATCTCATGTTTCCCCCTGGTGGTCGTCGGAGTTGGTCGCTCCTGCATGGTGGGACATGCAGGACGGCGGAACGGTTGCGCACGTCCGGAAAAAATGTGACCGCGCCGCCTTGCCACCCGGCGCGCCCGCCTGCCGACGGACGGCCTCGACGGCCGCACGCGGCGTCGAGGCAACGCAGGCCGACTTCGCCGCGTTGCGCCATCGGTCGACGGCTACGCCCGCCACCGCTTAGCGAAGTCGCTTCTCACCGGTCCGTTCCTCCCCAAGGGCCGCTACTCGGTGGCGAACCGAACGGTGGCCGCTCCGGCGAAGGCCCGCGAGACGTCCATGGGTATGTCCTCGCACGCACTACCGCCGCCGGTACAGCTCCACCCGCTCGGCCGCGTACGTGCTGTCCGGCAGCAGGGCCTCGGTCAGTTCGAACCGTTCCGCCTTGGCGCCGGCTCCGTTGCGCCAGGCCGGGACCCTTCCGCCGGGACGGCTGCTGAGAAGGTGGACGGGCTGGCCGTCGGCGGCCCGGGCGCCGAGGAGAGTGTACGTACGGACCATCCCGCCGCCCGCAGAGATGGGGGGAGCGGCGTTGTCCGGCGGGGCCTGTCGGCGACGGCGGAGCCGGCTCCACACGGCGGCCGCGGTGAGCACGGTCAGGCCGCCCAGGGTCTCTGCGGTCCAGCCGGCGAGCACGTCGGTGGGCATGTCGGTGTCCTTCGAGAAGAGGCGGGGCAGGAAAGGACGTCAGGGTTGCATCGCGTCCTGGCGGCAGAGTGCGGGCCCGGGGGGTTAGCCCCGCAAACCTGGCGGGTCCGGTTTCCTTTGCGTCTTCCGGGACTTGCAGTGAGCACACCCGTGGGTGCGCTCACTGGGGCCGGTGCCCCATCCTCGGCGGAGGCTGTTTGTTTCCCGGCTGGCTCTTGATAAGCCGTTTTACCAAGAGCCATCTGGAATGGGGGAGAAGACGTGGGCGGGACCGTGGCGCGCAGGGGGTCCGGGGCGGGCGGGGGGACCGCGGCAGGGCTCGGCGGCACGCTCACCCCGGTCCCGGTCCCGGTCCCGGTTCCCGGCCCCGCCGCCGTGGCCGGCCCGTGCCAAGACCTGTCGCCGGCGGCACGCGCCGCGATGGCGGAGGGAATCCCTGCCGAGACCGCCCGCGGGTACGCGGGGGACCGGGCCCGGTTCGAGGAGTGGGCGCTCAGCGCCGGCTTCCCGGCGATGCCGGCGAGGGCCGAGACGCTGGCCGAGTACGCCACCTGGCTGACCGTCACGCTCCGCCCGCGCACCGGCCGCCCGTACAAGCCGAGCAGCATCGACCGCGCTCTGGCCGCCATCGTCGTCGCCCACCACGCCGCTGGCCGTACCCCGCCCGGGCAGACCGACGCCCGCCTCGTCCTGAAGGGCTACCAGGCCGATCTCAAACTGACCAAGGACCCGCGCGGCAAAAAGAGGAGGGCGAACGCCGCCACCCCTGCCGTCCTGCGCCGGATGATCGCCGCCACCGACCCCACCACCCTCATCGGACTGCGCGACGCCACTGCACGGCTCCTCGGCTTCGCCATCGCCGCCCACAGCTCCGAAGCCGCCCTCCTCGCCTGGGAGGACATCATCGAGCCGGAGGACGACGAAGGCATCGCCGTCGAGGTCTACCGGCCCAAGGTCACCAACGAGCAGCCCCTCGGCGTCCCGTGCGGCAGCTACCCCTCCTCCTGCCCGGTCCGCACCCTGCGCGCCTACGGCCAGGCCCTGCTCGACCACGGGCACTCACCCACCGGCCCGCTCCTGGTCCGCATCGACCTCCACGGCCGCGTCAACCCGCCCGTGTTCCGCAACGGCCACCGGATCGGCGATCCCTCCGGCCGCATGACCCGTGAAGGCGTGGGCGACATCGTCACCCGTACCGCCCGCCGCGCCGGCCTCCTCCAGCGCCCCGACGCGCTGCTGCCCGACCTCCCCGCCCGCTGGACCGGCCACGCCCTGCGCCGCGGCTACGCCGAGGCCACCCGCAAGGCCAAGAAGGACATGCTCGAAGCCGCCCGCCACGGCGGCTGGGTCGACGGCTCCAAAGCCTTCGCCGGCTACCACGACCGCGCAGCCGCCTTCGACGAGGACCTCAACCCGCTCTTCGGCATCGGCCTGTAGCCCGGCTGCCAAGTCCGCCTCGGGCGACGGCGGCACCGATCCCTGGCGTGTTTCCGCGTCTACGGCACCACCCGCAAGGAAGCCCTGGCCGGCGGATACCTGCCCGAAGCGGTGACCTACCACCGGCTTGGTGCTGCGCAAACAGGCCGGGGCATCGGCAGGATCGGGGCCTGAGTGGGAGAGCTCCCTCGTCGGTCGGGCAGCTTCGCCGTCCCAGGGTTCTCCGGGGCCCGCCAAGGCTCACCCGGTGACGCTTGCGCGTGCAACTAATGCCGCTAGACACCCCAGCGGCCCCGCCGGAAACAGATCCGGAGGGGCCGCTGCGGCATTCCCAAGCGTCAAATCGTACGGAACTTCGCCAGTGGCCTCTATACCGTACTGATGCGACCTGGTTACGAAATATTTCAGGTGAGCGGGCTAAGCCTTTCCGGTGCAACTCCCGTAACGAGATGCTCCAGGGCTGCATCCCCCACGCCGTGCCTTAGCGCCCAAGCACCAAGGAGATAGATGGCGCCGTCTTCATCGATCGCCAGGAAGAATTCCCCCTGACCAATTTCCCCCAAGGGGAAGAATTTGTGACCGAATAATTCAGAAAGCTCTGCAAACTTTTCCCCCTCTCCGATTGCGAGCTCCGGATCGAACTCGAACGGCTCCCTCGCGCATGTGATTCCAGGGCCGCTGATGTCTACTCGGACTCCACCAAACTCTTGAAGGAACTCCTCCGCTGCGGCATGCCAGGAGAACTCTGACAGTGACGCCTTCCATTGATCGAGGTCAACCCTGCGATCCGGTACCCAGCCGGCGATCCGAAGGGCACCCTCTACTTCTTGGGATCGAGGCATCTGCCGCGCCATCCTGAAATCGATATCGAAGTGCTCGACTAGAACCTGGCAACTCTCGCAAGGCCCAATGAGATTTTTGAAGTTCTTGTTCGTTCTGGTGCGTCCCAGGGTGGCTGCGGCGGTGGCTCCAGTCGGATCGAGTCCAGCGTCCAAGGCTTCCGTCAGACACTGAACCAAACCGCAGCCTCCATGATTATTCCCGCGCGCAGCGGTCGGGATGGAGTCGAGGATTCCCTGGATAGCGGGATGTACTCGTCGGATACCTGCCCCTCCGTCGCTATGGGCCACGATGGGGGCATGTCCGCATCCAGTCTTTGAAGAGCCACCGTGAACGCCAAGAGAAAGAACGCACGGTCTCCGGAACGGGCTGGAAGGAACGAGGGCTCGTCTTCACCACCCAAACCGGTGGCCCCCTCGACCCCGCCAACCTCACCCGCCGATTCCGCGGGCTCCTCGACCGCGCAGGGCTACGCCGCATCCGATTCCACGACCTACGACACTCGACAGCCACCCTGCTTCTGGAACAGGGCGTCGACCTCGTCGTCATCAAAGAACTCCTCGGCCAAGCCCACATCGGCGTCACCGCCGGCGTCTACGCCCACGTAAGGCTCCACCTCCAACGCCAAGCCGTCGACACCCTCAACAAGGCCTTCGGTCAGCCCGACGACCCACCTGCCACAGCAGCCGTCCGCTGACGTTGCCGTCACCGTTGCCGTCACACCGCAGAGAGCCCTCACCGTCAGTCCTGAACGGTGAGGGCTCTGGCGCGCTTGGCGGGTTGCCCAGCAAGGGAAAATTTACGGGAATGAGGTGCTCGAACCCGTCGCTAGATCTGGAACGCCACTCCGCCAATTAGCGAAAGCCGAAACTCGCTATCCTTCCTCTCCGGAAATCAGGTGAGCTGCATCTTCGGCAACCTCACTCCACACTTCAAGACCTTCGGCCTCGAATGCTTCCACAAGGGCGCTGCGCACCTCTTCAATCGGTCGTCCCCGATGGGCCATCCGGACAACTTCAAGCGCCCTCTGATATCTCTCCAGGTACCTTTTAACCTGCGGCATGGCCGCGTCGTACTCACCAGCAGTTGACATTTCCTTGCTCCACTCCGGACCCGCCAGGGCCGCGTTTCGGCCGGTCAGAAGTCGATCCGGTGGACCCGTCTCAGGAAAGACATTGCCTCAGGGCCAAATATATGCTCAACCCTTCCGCTCATTTCGTCAGTTACGCGAGTAGCGATGTGACCGGCGGCTGACAGTCGGTCATACTCACATCGGCACATCTGGAAGATCAGGATGGCCGGGCGCTCTCCGGGACCCGTGCGAGTAGCAGCAAACGACGCGGTAGCACTCAGAGTCTCACTATCACTCGGCGTCACTCGATATGTGAACAGACTTCCGGGCCGGTTTAGAGATCCTCCATGGGCGTTCTCTCGTGCCGCAGTCCCACTCAACCCGTTCGCCTGAATGTTGTCTGCATGCGTTGATGTCGTGCCATGGACGAAATCCAGATTCTCGCCACAGTTATGGACGAGGACTGGCGTTGCCCCTGCGAGCACATAGTACGTGTGGAAGTCGTTGACGGTCAGGTTGTGTGTGGTGACGGCATACGCGTAGTTGCGCGTGTTCTGGACGGTGAGGGTGGAGCCGTTCGGCTGGCGGAGCTGTTCGCCCGGGGTGAGGGTGCCGGCGTCGCTCCACTGGCGGCGGGTTTCGCTCCAGTAGGGGTGGTGGTACGTCGAGGTGATGGTGACGGGCGGTCCGCGGGGGTTCGCGTCGTCGGTGAGGGTGAGGTCGGTGAAGTCCTTGTCGTCGGGGGTCGTGATGGTGTCGGTGACCCTCTTGGGACTGGTTTCGCCCGTCTGCGGGTCCGTTGCCATCACGGTGTCGCCGACTTGGATGTCCTCGATGGCCATGGTGCTGCCGTCGGCCATCTGGACGCGGGTTCCCGCGGGGAAGCTGTTGGTCTCGCAGGATTCGGACTTCGTCTTGGCGTCCGACCCGTTTCCACGGGACTCGGCGTCGGCCTCGCCCTTGCTCGCCTTGGATTCCGTGCCGGCGCTGTCGCTGGCTGATTCCTTCGAGGCTTTTACGTCACCTGATTTTGCCACCTTGGCCGCTGCCGCGGCCGCTTCGTCCTCGGCCCGCTTGGCCTTGGTGAAGGCCTCCATGGCTTGGGACGCTCTGCGTTCGGCGGCGTTGATCGCGTCGTAGGTCTTGTTGAGTTCCTTGTAGATCTTGACGGCCTTGATGCCGACCTTGATCGCCTTGGCGATCTTGCCCCAGGGGACGGCGCCAAGAGCCGTGCTGACGCAGGCCATGACATCGCCCTTGGTGAAGCAGTCACGGGCGTCGTTGTAGCCGATCAGGTCGCCTATCAGGTCGACGACAGCGGCCTTCAGTTCCTCGCGGCGCTTCTTGGTCTTGGTGACCTCGTCGTTGGCGCTGTTCAGTTCCTTCGAGGCCTGAGTCGACTTGCTGTTGCTGCTGCCACTACCGCCGCCTCCGCCTCCTCCGCCGCCACCGCCACTGGAGACACTGGAACCCACCGTGTTGCCGGTGGCACCGTCATAGGTGCCGGGAGAGCACTTCTCTCCCCGTTCGCACTTCCAGGCCAGCCCACTGGGGTCGGACTTGTTGATCGGGTCGTTGTTCGAGTAGGCGTAGGCGTTCCACTGTTGGGGATCGCTCGCGTCGATGATCGGGTCCGGGCTGATGAAGCGGCCGGTGGTGGGGTCGTATTCGCGGGCGCCGAGGAGGGTGAAGCCGGTCGACTTCTCCTTGGTGCCGCCCACGAAGCCCTTGTCGCCGGCCCAGGCTCCGGGTGCGGGCTGGGTGCCGCGTTCGTTGCCGAAGGGGTCCGCCGGGCGGCGGACCTGGGTGAGGTCGGACGCGTTGAACTGGACGCCGTTGGTGCCGTGGTGGTCCGAGGACTGGTAGGCGAGGCTGGAGGCGCCGCCGGTGGTGGTGCGGGTGATGGACAGGCCGCCGGGGGCGCCGTAGGTGCGGACGTTGGAGACCTTGCCGGTGGCGGTGTCCAGGGCGATCTGGTCGGTGCCGAGGTTGAGGGTGGTCTTCCCGGGCTCGCGGCGGATGAGCTGGTTGCCGCCGGTGTCGTACAGGTAGCTGGTGCCGGCGCTCTCGCCGGTGCCGGTGATCTTGTCGAGTTTGCCCTGCCCGTTCCAGGTCAGGGTCTTGGTGCCCGGGGTGCTGGTGATGGAAGCGGTGTTGCCGACCGCGTCATAGGTGTACGAGGTGACCTTGGTGCCGGATTGACCGGTCTCGGTGGAGGTCATCAGCGCGTGCGGGCCGCCTGTGCCGCCGCCCGTCTTGGGGTCGGACGACGGGGTGTTCGGACCGGCGCCGAAGGTCTGGGTGACCGTCGTGTCCTTGGCGGTGTTGCCGGTGACGTCCTTGCGCACCAGCTTGGTGCGGTTGCCGAGCTTGTCGTACTCGTACTTCTGCCAGTAGGGGGCCGGGCCTCCCACGCTGGGCTTGCCGGTACCGTCCACCGCGGGGCCGGTGGCGTTCGCGCAGCCGCCGATGCCCCGGACGCTGGGCGCGGGAGCGGTGGTGGTGGCGCCGGTGTCGGTCCAGGCCTGGGTGAGGCGGCCGAGGTAGTCGGTCGTGAAGCACTGCAGGTCACGGGTGGCCCCGTCCTGCGTGTTGCTGAGCGACGTCAGCTGGCCGACCCGGTTGTAGGTGTAGTCGTTCACGTCGACGCTGGCGGTGGCCGCGGTCTGCTTGTCGAGGGTCGAGCGGACCGGCCGTCCGGTGGCTTCGTCGTAATCGACGGTGGAGACGATCTGCTTGCCGGTGTTGCCGATGGTGGTGCGCAGGGCGCGGCCGTACGCGTCGTAGCGCATGTCCACGACGTAGGGCGTGCGGGTCTCCAGGGGGCCCGTCACGCCGCCCAGGCTGGTGAAGTTGCCGGCGATGTCGGTACCGAAGGTCAGGGTCTCGGCTTCCAGGCCTGCGGCCGCGATGGCGGGCAGTTCGGTGCTGTCGAGCTGCCCGTACTTGTCGTACGTGTTGGTGGTCGTGTAGGTGCCGGCTAGCTGCTTCTCGGCTTGCGGGATGGTCGTCCTGGTGCCCAGGGGGCGGTAACCGCTGTCGTAGCCGGTGACCTCGGAGACGTAGGCGCTGCCTGCGGCTCCGCCGACGTACCGGGTGCTGGTGCTGGGCTTGCCGAGCGCCTTGGTGTCGTAGGTGGAGGATGCGACCTGCTTGGCCGGGTCGACGGAGGTTCCCTCGTAGGTGGCGGTGGGCCGGCCGAGGAGGTCGCTGACGGTGGTGGCGCTCTTGCCCCGGGCGTCGGTGGCGGTGACGAGGTTCTTGCTGTCGTCGTAGACCGTGGTGGCCGTGCCCGAGTCAGGGTCGGTGGTCTTCACGGTGCGGCCGAGGAGGTCGTAGGTGAAGGTCCACTCGTTGCCCGCGGGGTCTTTGCGGCGCAGTTCCTGGCCTTGCGTGTTCGACTCGTAGGTCGTCTCGTCGTAGGCGCCGGTGGGGGTGTTGCCCTTGTACTGGCGTAGCACGGAGGTCGTGCCGTTGGTGATGCTCGCGGTCGCGAAACCGCCGGCGGGGGGGATGGTGCGGACCTCGTCGGCGCCGGGGTACTCGGTCTTGGCGCGCCACTGCTCGACGCCGTAGGACTGGAAGACAGAGGCGGTGGTGCGGCCGAGGCCGTCGAAGACGGAGATGCTCTGGGCCGGGATCTTGCTGTCGGGGTTGACTCCGCCGTTGGGGAGGAAGAGTGCTCCGCCGGGGGCCCGCTCGTCGTTGTAGTACGGGGAGCTGGTCTTGACCTGCCAGCCGTGGGAGTCGAAGAGGGCGTCGGTGACGAGGCGGCCCTGGACGCCGGAAGGCGTCTTGGCCTGGGTCTGGCGGACCCGGCCGAGGCCGTCGTAGAGGGTGTAGGTGGAGGTGTACGAGTCGTCGTTCATGAGCGCTTGGCTCAGGACGGTGGACGGCCCGTTGGTGCCGTTCATCGTGTACGAGAACTTGCGTACGGGCGGGTCGGTCGCGCGGACCTGCCCCGGTTGCCAGATGGAGACGACGCGGCCGAGGGAGTCGTAGGCGCGCTCGGCGACGTGCCCGTTCTCGTCCGTTGTCTTCTGCGGCAGTGAGCGGCCGACGTCGAGGGTGGTGACCGTCTTCCAGCCGAACGGGTTGGTGTGGGTGATGGAGGTGGGCAGGGCGCCGGTGGCGGGCTTGTACTCGGTCGTGGTGACGGCGCCGTCAGGGTGCGCTGCGTCCTTGCGGACCTTGTTGGTGGAGGTGGTGAGGCGGCCGTAGGCGTCGTAGGCGGAAGCGATATTGACGCGGTAGACCGGCTTGCCGGCGCCGTCGTACTTCTCCAGGACCTCGGTGGTGGTCTGGTCGGCGGTCCCGCCCGTCTGGCCGAGCGGCAGGTTGTCGAAGTAGGCGCGGGTGTCGCCGACCGTGTTCGCGGTGGTCGCTGTCTGACCGCATGCTCCGGAGAGAACCAGGGTGCGGGAGGCGAGCTGGGTGACGGCGCCGCCCGGCCCGGTGGCGTACTCGAAGGTCGTGCACAGACGCTGGTCGGCGCGCGACACGTCGCTCTTGTCGTCGACTCGGGTCGGCCGTGAGAGGAGGGTGTTGTCGTATTCGGAGGTCCGCTCGCTGGTGCGCCAGGTGCCGTCCGCGAGTTTGGCGCGGCTGGTGACCTTGGCCGTGTTCATCGCGCGGGCGGTGATCGCCGGCATACCGGCGGACTGGGCGCGCGTCGCGGTGACGGCACCGAGCCACGGGGTGGAGACCTCGTCGCCGACGACGGTGCCGCCGTCACGGTCATAGGTCTCGCTCTGGCGTACGAATCCGGACAGGACGTCTTCGTCCCTGATGCTGCCGCCCTGTGCGTCCGCCACGGTCACGCTGCGCTTGGTGCCGTTGGCCAGGACGTCGCCGTCCATGCCGCGCAGGTACGTGGTCACGCTCTTGGTCCGCGGCGCCTCGGCGGCGTTGCCGCTGCCGGTCCTCGTGGTGACGGTCGCGTAGCCGCGGAACTGGTCCCAGGTGCGGGTCTTGGGGTCGGCGAACTCCGAGTCGTTGCGGTGCCAGGCGATGCCGCCGCCGTACTCGTAGTCCGTCACGGTCGTCGTCTGTCCGGCAACCATGTCCTGCTGGGTGACGGACTGGACGACGACCTTGTTGAACCAGTCGTTGACCGGGTCCGGGTAGGACTGGCCCGGCAAGTACCACTTGACCGGCATGCAGGCCATCGTGTTGGCGTCCTCGGAGGACGGCATCGTGCCCTTGGCGCGGGAGCACTCGGTCGGCTTGTAGACCACGTTGATGCGGCCGCCGGTCTCGGTGGTGATGGTCTGGATCCGGGGGCGGTTGTAGCGAGAGACGGAGGCCTCGGTGCCGTCGGGGCGCTTGACGACGCCGTCGACACGGTTGGCCATCTGGAGGGGGGAGAAGGACACCCGCGGGAGCGTCTGCGGGGTCCTGTTGTTGGTGGCGCTGCGCTGGATGGAGTCGAGCCACAGCGTCGGAGAGGTGCCGTCACCCGGGTCCTGGAAGGACTGCTGGAGGGTGTAGGAGTCGACGGCGCGGTAGTCGGTGCCGACGAGGACCTCGGTGTCGATCTTCGTCAGGCGCTTGGTGGAGAAGTACGTGGGCGACAGGTTCAGGCACTGGCCGGTGGCGGCGCATTCCTGGTCGACGGGGGTGTCGGGCCAGGACTTGGCATTGGCCTTGGTGCGCTGGGCGGGGTCGCAGGTGATGGCGCCGCCGGGGAAGCAGCGTTCGGCGGTCCGCAGCCACACCTGTGCGGCCGGCTTGGCGGTTCCCTTGGAGGCGATCTGGTCGGGCAGCCGCTGGCCGTATCCGATCCAGGTCGGGTGGGAGCCGCGCTGGTAGAGGGTGGAGGTGCCGGTGCCGTTGTTCTGGCCGCCGCCGCGCCCGTAGTGGTTGTTCTCCTGCTCGTAGCGGTAGGAGACGAGGTTCTGGTGCGGGTCCACGACGTAGTCGAGGTTCCACTGCCAGCCCATCTGCTGCCACGTCCCGTTGGCGGGGGTGGTGGCGCCGAGGCACTTGTCCTGGCCGCTGTTGAAGTAGACGGGGACGGTGGAGACGGACTTGGCCTCCGGATCGGTGCCGTCGCCGCCGGGCAGGCGGTTGGAGCCGAAGTAGTACTGGGTGCCGTCGGTGGTGGTGACCTTGAAGCCTTCACCCTTCCAGGCGGAATTGCGCTGGCCGGTCAGCCGCTCGATCTTGGTGCCGTCCTCGCCCTGGAGGCGGTAGACGCAGGTGGTGTCGTCGCGGACGATCTGACCCGCGTGGCCCGCCAGGTTCAGGGAGAGGATGTCCCCGGCCCAGCACTCGTCACCCGAGTCCTTGATGCCGACGTCCGTGCAGCCCTTGTAGGTCCGCGAGATCGAGCCGGGGCTCCAGTCCCAGCCTTCGCCGATCGGACCGGACTGGGCATTGGTGGACGCTGTGCGTCCGTCGATCGAGGAGGAGTCGTAGCCGAGCACGACGCTCGGGGCCGCCCCGGCGATGGCGGAGGGGACCTCTGCCGTGTAGCCGTAGGTGAAGTTCGCGGCATTGGTGCCGGCCTGCCAGGCCGCGGACGGCAGCAGCGGGGTCGCGCTGAAGTCACCGCTCGAACCGGAGGCGCCGGCCTCCACGGCCAGAGCCACGCCCTGCGTGGCCAGGACCTGAGGGGATGTCGCAGGCGCGGCCTTCGCGTCGGAGTGCGACCGCAGGAACAGGGATGAGGAGGCAGACGACGACGCCGCGGGATTCTTGGGTGCGGCGACCTGAGCGACGAGGCGCCCCGAGGCGTCCCGGCGCGAGAGGACCGGCGTACGGGTCGTGCAGCCGTAGGCGCCGGGCGTCGTCAACGCGCAGGCGGGCAGCTGCACCAGCCGCGCACGGTCCGCCCAGTTGGCGCCCGCCGACTGCGCCCAACGGGAAACGTCGAACGCGATCTCGACCTTGCCCGACGGTGTGGCCGTGCCGGTCGGATCGGTGAGGGCGACGAGCGCACCGTTGACGCCGGCAGCGCGGGTCCGAGCCTCATCCTTCACCTCGACCCGCAGAGTGCTCCCCTCGTCATCGGAAGGCGCCGAGGAAGGGGACGGCAGATTTGCGCCATTCCCAACTGCGAGCCATACCGGCAGATCGCCGGCCTGGACAGACCCCGGGCCCGTGACGGGACTCGGGCGGGCCTGGGGATAGAGGTCAACCGTTGCAGAACCGGCCGGGACTTTCGCTTGAGGCGACAATGCCCATTTCCGGTCAGCCGGTGCAGGCGGAGGCGTGACTTCCGCATCCGACCCCTTGACGGGTTTTGGCTGGGAGAGCGGGGTATTCGGCGGCACCCACACCTCTGGCGGCTTATCCGCCGCCTCAACCACAGGAAGACCCAGGCCAGAGACGAGCACCGCGAACGTGGCAACCACCGCGAGCCGCGCTCGGGCGCGCTTGGAGCGCACGACGGACGTACCCCGACGAGACAACTGGATCCCCCCACAGGAAACAGAAAACGAGAACAGACTGGCCCTGCGGGACCAGATCAACCGCACTCTATGGAGCAGGTGTTCGACGCGTAAGAGATTTCTAAGTTTCTCAGGTGGCCAATGTCACTGGATGGACAAGGTGGCACCACACGCCACCAAATGGACACCGATATCTGATACCCCGTTGACAAATTTGCAGACCGGAAGGGACTGTGCGCCTGACTCCTGCCCTCCGACCGCCGACAGCGAGGACCTGCGCCCGTGAACCCACCCCTTCCGCCACTCCCTTCCAGCCCCACCGCCCTCCTCAGGCCAGGAAGGGCACGTGCACTCGCGCTTCCCGTCGCCGGCATGGCCGTCTTGGCCCTGAGCGCCGGGCTCCTCACCAGTCCGTCGGCCGTCGCGGACGATGCCCGCGGGCACGGCTCGGCTGACAGCGCCTGGCCCTCGCCGGCGCCTCCCCCCACTCCGACCGCGGCGGGCAAAGCCGTCGACACGGCAAAGGCTCGGGCCAAGAGAGCGGCACCGCGGTCGTCATCGACCACCTGACGACGGCGAGTTCGCAGACCTTCGCCAATCCGAGCGGCACACTGACCACCGACACCGCCCCCGTGCCGCAGCGGGCCAAGACGGCGGAAGGAACCTGGAAGGCCCTCGACGCCACCCTGTTCGCCGCCCCGGACGGCACCATCACCCCGATGCACGCCTCCTCCGGGCTCGCCTTCTCCGGGGGCGGCACCGGACCGATGGCCACCATGGCCACCGCGGACGGCAAGAGACTGGCCATCAAGGCCCCTTTCCCCCTGCCCAAGCCCTCCCTCAACGGAGACAGCGCCCTCTACACATCCGTCCTCCCCGATGTGGACCTCGAGCTGAGCGCAACCCCGGTCGGCGGCTGGCGGCAGATTCTGATCGTCCACACCGCCCAGGCCGCGGCGAACCCCGCCGTGAAGAAGCTGCGGTTTCCCGTGGAGGCGGAGGGGCTGGTCGTCTCCGCCGACAGCGTCGGCAATCTCAAGGCCGCCGACGCCCAAGGCAACCCCCGCTTCTCGGCGCCCACCCCGCTCATGTGGGACTCGACCGGCGCCGCCGCCCCCGCCGCCGCCAAGACGGCGTCGGCAGGCGTCCAGGCGCGGCAGGCAGCTGCGACCGTGGCAGGACCGGCGGCATCAAGCACGGATGGCCCCGGCGCAGGCGCCACTGTGCAGAAGATCGGCACAACGGTCGACTCCCAGGGCATCCAGCTGGTTCCCGACGCCACTCTGCTGGGCCAGGGCACCGGCCCCTGGTACATCGACCCCGGTTGGAATCCGACCGCCGACAACACCAACCTGGCCTGGGCCCAGGTCCAGGAAGCGCCGGAATACAGGGACGTCAACGAGTACAACGGAACCCAGTACGGGCAGGACCGGCCCGCCACCGGTTACTGCGGCTACAACGTCGGCAACCCTCCCTGCACCGGCATCGGCCGGACCCGCGCGTACTTCCAGGTCGGGATCAACTCCACGATCCACAACACCACGGTGCTCAACGCCCGGCTCTACGCCACGGTCGTCTCCTCCTCCAGTCCCAGCACGTCCACCCCGATGGGCCTCTACTGGACCGGTCCGATCGGCAACCCGACCAGCTGGAACCACCAGCCCTGCGGCACCGCCTCCCGCATGGCGGGCTGCCCCAAGATCGGAGGCATCAACATGGGGGGATCCGGTGAGATCTCCTTCGACGTCAAGTCCCAGATGGAGGCCGCCGCCCGCGACAAGTGGCAGAGCTTCACCTTCGGCCTCGCACCGGACGACGAGAACAACAAGTACTACCGGCAGCGGTTCAACAACACCCCGCACATCGTCGTCGAGTACGACATCACGCCCACCGTCTGGAACCCCCGCACCCGCCCCACCCCCGGCTTCGCCGACACCGCCTCCTACGCCGACTGCCGCACGCCCGGCACCGCGAACCCCTGGGACAGCCCCGGCTGGGTCGGTGCCAACAACAACATCACCCTGACGACCGCCACCTGGTCTCCTACCGGACAGCAGCTGGCGTCGAGCTTCCAGTACTGGGACGACGACAACAACGGCAAGAGTGAATTCGCAACGACGGGCTGGAACGGCAGCTACGGCGACGCGACCATCGATATCGGTCAGCTGACCGACGGTCACCAGTACGGTTGGCATGCCAACACCACGGACGGAACGCTTACCAGCGGTACGACCGACGTGTGTTTCTTCCGCGTCGACCGCACCCCGCCGACCGCCACCGTCACCTCCAGCGACTTCCCCGCCTCGGGCACGATCGGCGCACACCCCAAGCTCGCCGGCCAGGAGGGCGCCTTCACTCTCACCGGCGCCGACCCCGCCCCGGCAGGGGGCGGCCGCACCTCCGGCTTGGCCTGCGCACGCTGGACCACCGACCCCGTCAAGGCCGCCGCCACCGGGTGGAAGTGCACCGACACCGGCCCCGGCATCGTCAAGCTGACCGGCGGCAAGGCGACGATCAAGACCACACCGCCGCGCTGGGGCACCAACTTCGTCTACCTGCAGACCCAGGACAACGCGGGCAACATGTCCCAGCCGTCCGTCTACAGCTACTACGCCCCCTCCAACCCCGACGCGGGCAAGCCCGTCTTCGGCGACATCACCGGTGACCACAAGCCCGACATCCTGCTCCCCGACACAGCCGGGGACCTCCGCAAGATCGCCGGCGGCGAGGACCCGTACGCCGCCCCCAAGGCGGGCATGCAGGCCGCACCCGGCAACAGCAGCGACTGGAACAACATCCAGATCAGTCATCGCGGCAGCCTGGGCTACAAGAACGTCGACGACCTCCTCGCCCACCAGGCGAACCAGCCCAAGCTGTACCTCTACCCCAACGACAACAACGGCGGCTGGTTCGACGGCAAGGCCCCCATCTCAGTCGCCAAGCCCACCCAGTGCACCACCACGGCCTACGCCACGATCGACTGCGCCGCGAACGGGTACGGCACCGACTGGGCCAAGGTGACCCAGATCGCCGCCTTCGGCTCGGTCACCGGTGACAGCGGACCCGATCAGAACAGCCTGCCCCGCTCGTCCCTGCTGTACGTCGAGAACGGACGCCTCTGGCTGAGCGTCGCCGGCGAGACCGACCGGCTCTCCACCCGCGCCATCCTCCTCTCCGCGAACGACAACAAGTGGGACTCCTACGACCTGATCGCACCCGGCCGCGCCCAGGGCACCGATCTGCCGACCCTGTGGGCGCGCTCCCGCACCGACGGCAGCATGCACGCGTTCTCCGTCAAGGGCACGGCACAGGCCCCCGACCTCACCAGCTTCACCAATCCGGCCGCCGGCCCGATCACCGGAAGGATCGACCCCAGGACCTACCCCCAGGTCGGCTCCGACGGTGACACCACCGGCGACGGCATCCCCGACTTGTGGGCCGTCGACACCAACCGGCAGCTCGTCTCCTTCAGCGGCACCGGTACCGCCCCCAACGGCGGTACCGTCCTGCACCCCACCGCCACCGGCGTCTCGACGACCGCGATCCCCGTGGGCAACCTCAACAGGCCCACCGGCCAATGGAAGCTCGCCGGCCAGAACACCGGCGGCCTCACCGAGGACGCGGTGGCCAACAACAACCCCGCGACCCCGGCCGGCATCACCTGGGCCACCGGACCCGTCAACGGCATCACGACGACGTACGCCGCTTTCGGCGGCGCCCAGTCGACCATCACGACGAAGAAGCCGGCCGTCGACACCCGCAAGAGCTTCACTCTCAGCACCTGGGCCAAGACCGACGGGCCCAGCGGCCTCATCGCCAGCCAGGACGGCAACAGGAGCAGCGCCTTCACCCTCTACGCCGACAACGGCACCTGGCGGTTCGCCCTGGCCAAGGGCGATACCGACGGCTGGGCGTACGACTGGTCCGACGCCGCGGTCAACGACGCAGCCCGCGTCGTACCCGGCACTTGGACCCGCCTGAGCGCCGTCTACAACGCCGAAACGGGCCTGATGAGCCTGTACGTCAACGGCATCCTCGCCGGCACCGGCCACCACCAGGCCACCACCAGCCCCGCCCCCACCGGTCCGCTCGTCCTGGGCCGGTACAAGGTGAACGGAGCCCCCGACCACCTCGGCGGCATGACGGGCGCGGTCAGCAACCTCGCCGTCTACCCGTACGCGGCGTCCGTCACCGCCCCCGGAGCGACCGGCCCCATCGCGCTTACCTCCGCGGCCACCCACTGCGCCGACAACGACTACTCACGCACCGACGACGGCAACAAGATCCAGATTGCCGACTGCAACGGCACCGAGGCCCAGAGGTTCCAGGTCCGCAACGACGGCACCATCCGCGTCCAGGACAAGTGCCTCACCGCCGCCAACGCCGGCATCGCGAACGGCACCCTCATCGTCCTCGGAACCTGCGACAGCAGCGGCAGCCAGCAGTTCCTGCCCCGAGCCGACAACAGCATCCACAACCCCGCCTCGGGACGGTGTGTCGACCTGAACTACGGCAACACCACCCCCGGCACCCAGCTCTGGCTCTACGACTGCAACCGCTCCGATCCCCAGCGCTGGACCATCCCCACGCTCGGCACCACCCCCCTCCCCGTCCCCACTCCCTGACCACCCGCACCACGACACGAGAGCAGTGGCCGCCTACCCGACACCGGGCAGGCGGCCGCTGCCGCGTTCGATCCGCTCAGCCGACGTCGGGCTCCGGGCAGCGCCCTCGCCCCTCCGAACCTGACGGCAGCCGGACGCCGCGCACCCCCACACCAATGTCAGGGCGATGGATCGTGAGGATCGCGAGCGTGGTTTCATCGGCGCCAGAGCCGGCTTCTGAATACCTGTGGGGGATGTGCGGAGATGGGACGTTCAACCGAACGGTGGCGAAGGCGCACGGGGGCGGCCGCGGCCGGATTGGTCGTGGCCCTTGCCGCGAGCGGTTGTTCGCCGGCCACCGTGGGGGCGCCCTCCCCTGCCTCCGCTGCTCCGGCCACTTCGGCTCCCCCGGAGGTGCCGTTGGTGATCAGCCAGGCGCAGGCGGAGAAGGTCTTCGAGGACCAGCTGCGGGGGGCCGTCTACGCGACCCACCGGGATGCGCTGGCCAAGGTGGAGACCGGGGCGCTGTTGGAGGAGAGCGTGACGCAGCTCCGCCTGCAGTTGACGGCGAGCGCCCTGTCTATACGCAACGGGGCCTACCGGATGGAGTACCTCATTCCGGCGGAGCGGGATCAGCCCGCCTATCCGCGGTCGTTCGTGGTGCTGTTCCGGATGACGGAGAAGCCGGAACAGGACCGTGCGGCCGGGCTGTACTACTTCGTCCAGGCTGAGGCCGGAGGGCCGTGGAAGGCGGCGGCCAAGACGTGGGCGGCCGACAAGCCCGCCTCGCCACCGGGTCGCGGCCAGTTCGAGGACCGTCGCTACGGGGGCTTCGGCTTCGACGTGCGGGACAAGCCGATCGCCGCGCCGGCCCGGGGCGAGGGGGGATCCGCGACGCTGTCGCCGACCGCCGCAGCCGACCGGGGCGCGTGTGCCCGGTACGCGGACTACCTGACCTTCACCGCGCCGAACGGGATACCCGAGAGCGAGCACTTCGCTGCGGGCAAGCTCACGAGCGGGGTCGTCGGCGCCTACAACGACGAGGACGGGAGGGACATCTGGAACGGGCTGATCCGGCACCGGTACGCCTTCGAGGTCACCGGCGCCGAACTGCCGGTGCTGCGCCTCGCGGACGGAAAGTCCCTGGTGACGTGTTCGTTCGTACGGACCGACCGCAGGGAGGGCAAGTCCGGGTCGGACGCATGGTTCACAAACGGCAGCCTCTCGACCTCCGACAGACAGGTGGTGACGCTGCTGGGGGACAACAAGAACTGGCTGCGCACTGTGGTGCGGCGGAGTGTCACGGCCACGTTCGAAGTCCCCGCACAGGGTCCCGCCGACGTCGTCGGATGCAACTGCCTCGGACCCGAGCTCCTCTCCGCTGAAGGCACCCCGAAGTGATGGATCGGTCATCAGCACCGGCTGTGTGTCTGGTCACCCACAGGGTGTCACCCCGGGGATGACATCGAATTCCCTACGAGTCAGAGGGCTGACCCGTAGGGCAGAAGTTGGGTGCCCGGCGGGGCTGATCTTGCGGCATGAGATCCTGCCGCAAGATCACTGGCGGCAGCACGCGCTGGGCTGCGGGCCCGCCGGCCTTCGGGAGTAGGGGAGTGGGGCACATGTCTGCGGTGCGGAAACGTGCGTTAGTCGCCGCTCTCGCCGCCTTCGGGTCGGCAGGCTGCTCGTCGGCCGGGGACCGGGGGCCCGACGACGGCGCACCCCGCGCTGCCCCCTCCGCAAGCCCGACGGCGAGTCCGCAGTCGGTCCGCGTACCGCACGATCCGCCGTCCTGGTTCGACGCCCGGGGCGCGGTGGCCATGCCGCCGGAGGTCACCCGGGGGCGCCTAACCTCCTCGGCGAGCGGCTGCGCGACCTGCCCGTCGCGCTGCACCGGACCTCCGCCTACGTCGTCTCCTCCGACCGCGTGCAGGCCATCGACCTGACGACCGGGCGGGTACGTGCGGCGGTGCAGCCGCAGGGCAAGCCACTCCGCAGCGACGGTGACAAGGACGCCAAGGCGCCTCTGGTCGTCGCCGGTGGCGGGGGATCGGTACTCGCCCCGTTCCTGCTGACCGAGCCCGGGTCCGGGACGCAGTCCTCCTCGGCCACGCTGGAGGTCGTCTCCCTCTCCGCGGAGGCGGGGACGGCGTCGTGGCGGACGACCGTACGGCTCCCCGAGTGGGTGACCACCTCCTACAGCCGGGTACAGGTCTCCGCCGTGGGGGCCGGCAGCGGCGTCGCCGTGGTGGCCGTACGCGACGACGGCGAGCACGCGGTCTCGTACGGCATCGACCTGGCCACCCACCAGCTGCTCTGGATACAGCCGGACGTGGAGGTGAGGGCAGTCACCACCGGCACCGCGGTGGGCCTGGTCCAGGTCAAGGGCGGCGCCTACGAGGTGTTGGCCGGCTACGACCTGGCGAACGGGAAGGAGAAGTGGCGCGGCGAGGAGAGCTTCGGCACCAGCCTGGACCCGGCGGGTCCCTCCCTTGTCAGGGCTCGCGGCCATCTCAAGGGCCAGGGTTACCACCAGCTGGTGAAGGCGGACACCGGGGAGGTCCAGCAGGACCTTGCCCTCAGCGCTCAAGGGCATGGATTGCTCTCACGACCAGGCGGAGACACTGGTGTGCTCCGGTCCCTTCGCGGTCGTCGCGGTCGATCCCGCCTCGGGACAGCAGCTCTGGCAGCTCCGGGACGACCAGGACGGCCGGAAGGCCCCCACCGTGACCGCGGTCTGGCACGGCCGGGTCTACGGGACGGCCGCCGGGGGCGCGGTCGCCTTGGACGCCCGTACCGGCAGGGACATGCCCACCCGGCCCGAGGCCGCGCCGATCCTCGTCAACGAGTTCGGTGGACTCGTGCTCAGCGAGGGCATCCTGACGAGCTACCCCGCCGGAGGCTGACACAGACGCCCCTTCGGCGCCCCGACCCCCGACCCGGCCCCGACCCGGCCCCACCCCCATGGAGAGCAGGCACGACATGCGATGGACCGTTCACGGCGAGCGCACCCTTCACGACACCCCCTGGGTGCGGCTGCGCTCACTGGACGTGGAGCAGCCGGACGGCGCCCGTACCGACTACCACGTCGTACGGCTGCGGGACCTCGCCGTCACGGCGGCCGTTGACGAACGGCAGCGTGTTCTGATGATGTGGCGCCACCGCTTCGTCACGGACACCTGGGCCAGGGAGCTGCCCATGGGCCTGGTCGAGGACGGCGAGAGCCCCGCGGCCGCCGCCGCCCGGGAGCTGGAAGAGGAGACCGGATGGCGTCCGGAGGCCGTACGGGAGCTGATCTACGCGCAGCCGGCGGCCGGCATCACCGACTCACAGCACTTCGTGTTCCGCGCGGACGGGGCGCGGCGGATCGGCGAGCCCACGGAACGCAACGAGTCGGACCGGCTGGAGTGGATACCGCTGACCGACATCCCCGGCATGATCGCCCGACGGGAGATCGTCAGCAGCGCCACGCTGGTGGGCGTGATGGCGCTCCTGCTGGACCTGAAGGCCTGAGCCGCGAAACACTCCGCGGGGCCGCTGGGGCCGTCGCGGAGGGGTTACCGGAAGGGCCGCTCAGCCCTGCGGCGGGCTGTACCGGTCGATGCCGGCGAGGACCTTCCGGTCTAGTTCCAGCGCGGCGGTGATGTCCTTGCGCGTGAACCACGTCGGGTCCTTCGCGTACATCTCCCGGCCCCGCTCGGAGGTGAACCGGTCCTCCGGGATCCGGGCGGCGCCCTCCGGCAGGAACTTGGCGACTTCCTCGAGAGCGGCCGTCCCGTACGCGGCCGTCGGGCGGATCTCGCGGTGCCGGGCGCGCGGAGTGTTCAGCAGCCGCAGCCCGGACTCGGTCGACATCCGGTCACTGACCCACAGGAACTCGCCCGGGTCGATGATCTGCGAGGGTTCAGGACCGCCGAAAGCCGGGGGCGCGGGTTGCAGGCCGGGGCCGGGCACCGCGTCGTGGACACGGGAGACCTACGAGAACACCCGCAGCTGCCCCTACCGGGGTACGAGCAGGTCCGACAGGGGAAGGTCGCGCGGATGCCGTCCACCGACCCCCATCCCGCCGCGGTGATCTCCCGGACCAGCGTCGTACGGCTGGGCCGGCTGCTGTTCGGGCCGCAGTGGACGCCCGAGCAACCGCCCGGAGCACCGTGACGGGCCGCCGACCTCGCAGCGGACGCCGGAGGAGCGGGCGGCCTGGCCGCTGCTGCGTACCGGCTCTCGGCCACCGGTTGGCAGATGGCCGCCGCCGCCCCGTGGGTCGTCCGCCGGGGCCGAGGCGGGGCTGGTCACAGACTCCGCGGACTGCCGGCCCGCCGGCCTCGACCCGGGCCGGCGCTTCCACGCCGTACACCCCCCGCCAGATCGAGACCCTGGCTGAGGCCTACCCAGCGGTGGTGAACGCCGAACAGTCCTGGCTTGAGGCCTCGGCACACCGTCCCACCAGGCAAAATTTGGCATACTTATTGTCGGAATCTCCTACAGTGAACGTGACTTGGTGACGTCGTCGTACACGAGGGGCTGTCTGTGCCGGATCTGCCGTTCGATCAGCCCGGCCGCTTCTGGCGGGGAAATCTGCACACCCATTCGGACGAGTCCGACGGTGCGTTGTCCCCGGCGGAGGTGGTGCGCCGCTATCGGGAGGCCGGCTATGACTTCCTTGCCGTCACCGATCACTTCCGCGCCGAGTACGGATTTCCCCTGACGGACACCCGTCCCCTGCGCACCCCCGGCTTCACCACGCTGCTCGGCGCCGAGCTGCACGCCCCGCGTACCGAGGCCGGGCCGAAGTGGCACATCGTCGCCGTCGGGCTGCCTCTGGGATTCACCGCTCCCGGGCCCGCCGAGACCGGGCCCGAACTGGCGCGCCGGGCACGGGACGCGGGTGCGTTCGTCGGCATGGCCCACCCGGCCGCCTCACTGCTCAGCGCCGACGACGCCGAGAGCCTGGACGCGGCGCACGCGGTCGAGGTCTACAACGCGCTCGCGGACCGTGAGCACCGCGGCGACAGCTGGCACCTGACCGACGTCCTGCTCAACCGAGGGCACCGGCTGAACGCCTACGCCGCCGACGACGCCCACTTCCAGCCCCAGGATCCGCCCGGCTGTGTGGCGTGGGTCCAGGTCCGGGCCGAGTCCCTCGACCCCGACGCCCTGCTCTCGGCGCTCAAGGCCGGCCACTACTACTCCAGCACCGGGCCCGAACTGCGCGGGATCCGCCTCGGCGACGGCCGCATCGCGGTGCACTGCTCGCCCGTACGAAAGATCCTGGTCACCGGCGGCGCCCCCGGCCTGCAGGTGCTGGAGGGCGACGCTCTGACCGAAGGCACCCTGCCGGTGGCGATGTTCGGCCAGGGGTACTGCCGGGTCACCGTCGAGGACGCCGCCGGGGGCCGCGCCTGGAGCAACCCGATCCATCTGGGAACGCCGGACACCACCAGTACCGGTGCGGCGTAGCGGCCATCGTGGTACTGCCCGGCCCCCCTGCCCCGCCCACTCGCGTCCGAAGGAAGTCCTGTCATTCTCTGGCCCGCACTCCGCGCTCTGTCCGTGGGCAACGACATGGCGGACCACCTGGGCGACGGCCGCTACGTGTTGGTCCCCCACGACGCGCGGTACCCGTCCATGGGCGCCGCCGTGATGGGGGTCGAGGCCTGCCAGCGGCCGCTCGCCAGTTGGTCGGCGGACCGGCAGATCGTCGCCGACTGGCTCGAACAGCGCGGGGGTAGCGGCGTCGTTCTGGCCGGCCGCAAGCCGAGGCGCCGGTAAGGTCCTGTTCGTGGTATTCGCCGCCATGGCCGCGGCCGAGCGGGAGCTTCCTTCACGAGCGGACCCTGATCGGCCTGGACACCGCCGCGGCCAACGGCAACCACGGCTGCCGCCCGCCCGCCGTCGACGGCGACATGCTCGCCGTCGCGTCCGGCGCGCCACGACGCCACCGAATCCCGCGTCGTGCCGCCCGACAACCGCCGGTGACCAGCCGAGAACCCAGCCCGCCGATCGGGCAGGTGCCGGAGTTGCCGACGGTGTCACCTCAGCCGTGTTGTCTACTACAAGGCCTTGTTCATGGTGCATTTGGTTGCCAGGAGGTCTGGAAGATGGGCGAGCTGTACCCGCCGGTCGAGCCGTACGAGAAGGGGATGCTGGATGGCGGCGACGGCAACCTCGTGTACTGGGAGGTCTGCGGAAACCCGGGCGGCAAGCCAGCACTCGTCGTCCACGGCGGACCTGGATCAGGATGCGGGACCGGGGCACGCCAGTACTTCGACCCGGACCGCTACCAGGTCGTCCTGTTCGACCAGCGCGGCTGTGGCCGCAGCACCCCCCACGCAAGCGAACCCACGACCGACATGCGCCACAACACCACCCGGCACCTGATCGCCGACATGGAGCGGCTTCGGAATCACCTGGGTATCGACCGCTGGCTGCTCTACGGAGGCTCATGGGGCTCCACGCTGATCCTGGCCTACGCCGAGACCTACCCGGAGCGGGTGTCGGAGATCGTCATCGCCGCCGTCACTACCACTCGGCGCTCCGAGATCGACTGGCTCTACCGAGGTGCGGGCCGGTTCTTCCCCGAGCAGTGGGAACGCTTCCTTGAAGGAGCCGGCAGCACACCACGGGACGGTGACATCGTCGCGGCCTACGCACACCTGATGGAACATCCGGACCCCGCGGTACGGGAGCAGGCCACGGCCGACTGGTGCGCCTGGGAGGACGCGGTCCTGTCCGGGGAAACGAACGGCGCCTCCAATCCGTACGGCGACCGCCCGCCGGCCGCGCAACTGGCCTTGGTCCGCATCTGCTCGCACTACTTCTCCCACGGCGCTTGGCTGGAGGAAGGCGCACTCCTGCGCGATGCGCACCGCCTGGCCGGTATCCCGGGCGTGCTGGTCCACGGCGGACTCGACCTGGCCGGCCCGCTCGATACCGCATGGGAACTCGCCCGCGCCTGGCCCGATGCCGAGCTGACCGTCGTCGGCAACGCAGGCCATCTGGGCAGCGACACGACCCGCGCCCATGTACTCGAGGCCCTCGACCAATTCGCTCGCCAGGGATGAGACCAGACCGCCCGCCGATCCAGAGCCACTGACACCTCACGTGTCGCCGACCCGCTGACATATCCATGTCGCCCTACAGCTGGCCTTCGTCTGCAGCCAGTGGGAGAAGACGGTGGCATGTGCGTGCGACGTGCGGCTGACGCCGGTCGGTCTCGGGTCTGAGGCGAACCCATGAGGAGTTACGGATCAGGGCGGATGGCCCGGACGGGTACGAAGGCAAGGATGGGGCGACCCCCTCAACGGGGCCTCGGCCAACCACCCGGAGAGTCCGATGACCGCAATGCCCCGCCCCAGGACGATGGCCGTCCCGGCTCTGCTCGCCGCCCTCGTCGCCGGCTTACCCCTGAGCGCCGCCCCCGTCGCCTCCGCCGAGCAGCGCGCAGACAAGGCCGCGTATGCGAGCGTCAAGGGGAGCGCGGCGTTCGTCCTTCCCTACTACCCGGACGACGACATCCGCTCGTTCGGCTTCGACGCGCAGGCGGCTCCGTACAGTCGGCCGCTGCCCGGGATCCCCACGGGGCTTCCGACGGATGCCCGGGGCACGGTCACCGTCTCCCACTACTCCGCCGAGCGGAACAAGACCTACACCTCCGAAGGCCTCGTGGACTGCCTGGTCACCGGCCCTCGCACCGCGACGCTGACGGCGGTCATCACCAAGGTGAGCGACGGCGGCCCGGTGGACGACATCGGCAAGCGGCTCGGATTCAGCGTCTACGACGGCGGCGAGGACAAGGGGCGCTCCCGAGACCGCGTGGGCCTCTCGTGGAGCGTCGTGAACCTGCTGCCGAGCGGCGACGCCGCTCCCGCGGTGGCCCCGGTCGGCACCTGTATGGCCCCCGCCGCGTTCGCGCCGGTGACCCAGGGCGGCTACACGGTCAGGCATGCCGAACTGCCTCCCATGCCGAAGTACTGACGTGCTGGCCGTCTGTCTCGGATCACCTCGCTGACCGAAGGAGAACGGGGCGGCTACGGCTCCGCATACCACGAGGACACACTGACAGAATTCTGCGGCGCGCTGACATCTGCTCTGCGCCGTCGAGCGTCACCAGATCCTCGGTGGGGCGTACGAGCGTGGGCTCATGGCCGGGGCGGTCCGGTACGGGACCGCGGACGGTGGCGGCACCGGACGCCGCCCCACCGGTCCCGGCCTCACCGCCCCCGGAGTCCTCGGCGTCGGCGTCGGCGTCGGCAGGGGCGAGGGCTTCGCCTCCCGGGGCAGCGGGGCCAGCGGGCCGGCGTGGGCCGGCGGCCGGTGGGGGCGGGTGAAGACGGCCACGGTGAGGGCGTGCAGTGCCTCGGCGTCGAACGGCGGGGCTGCCCCGGATGAACTCGATGACGATCAGGGGGGCGCCGTTGTGCTCCACGACGTCGTGGATGGTGACGATCCCGGGACGGCTGAGAGTGACCGCCGCGCGGGCCTCGCCGGTTAAGCGTCCGACCGGCGTGGCACGGTCGCGGTCGTCGAGCCCGGGCGGGAAGAGGATCTCCTTGACCCGCGACGAGCGGGAAATCTGAGCCGAGCATGCCGGTGGCCTGCCCCCCGGACGGGGGCAGGCCACCTGTGCGCAGCGCGGACCGCGCTGTCGCGGTCCTGCTACCAGCGGTACCAACGACCGCTGCCGCCCTTCGGGCGTGCGACGAAGCCGATCAACCACAGGATCAGGACCGCGATGGCGACCCACCAGAGAATCTTCACCGCGAAACCCGCGCCGAAGAGGATCAGGGCCAGGAGCAGAACGAGAAGCAGGGGAACCATAGTTATCAACCTCCGAGGCATCGTGTGCCCGGCCGGACCCCGCCCATGCATTCGATCTTATTTGTTTTTTATCCCTCCTGGCGGGCAGTAGATGCCGTCGCCCCTTCCCCTGGAATGATGACGTCGTTTCCGTCAACCACGAGGAACCGGCCACCGCATGAACGAACATCAGATCAGTCGGCGCGACCTGCTCTCCCTGACGGGCGCGGCCGCCCTGGCCGCCGTCGGCCTCGGCCCCGCGGCCGGGACGGCGCGCGCGGCCGACGGCCTGCCCGCGTCGAAGCTGATCCGGGTCGAGGGAAACACCGGTCCCGCCTACTTCCGCGAGGAAACCCTGCACGAGGGCACCGTCCTGCAGTCCTTGGGCTTCGACAACGTCAACCGGCGCCTCTACACGGCCCAGGTCATTCAGGGCGGCCGCAAGCTCGCGGGCGAGCCCGCGGCCCTCTCCGGCGGCGCCCGTGACCTCCACGGCGATCTGTCGATCACCGAGTGGACGCTCGGAGCCGACGCGGCGGACGGCAGCAGCACCGGCAGGATCACCGGCTCCATGTACCTGCGCGGCTTCGGCCACGGCGTGAGCATCGGCGTCGAGCCCTCCGGGAGCAGCACGTACCTGTGGACCGAGGTCGACGCCGTCCGGGACGAGGCGAACGAGACCAGCCGCGGCATGCGGCTCTGCCGGTTCAAGTTCGCCGGCTCCGCCACCCCCTTGGACGCAACGAGTCCCTCGCTCGAGAAGTTCACCCCCGTACCGGGGAGCGTGAACAACACGGCGAGCGTCGACCCGGTCACCCACCGCCTCGTGGTCCGCTACTCCCTGGGCGGGATGCGCTACCGCGTCTACGACCTGGCCGCCGCCCGCGCCGGGGACTTCACCACCCCGCTGGCCGAGATCGCCGAGCCCGCGATCTCCATCGACCGCGCACGGTTCGGCCGCCCCTCGTTCCAGGGTTACGCGGCGGCCGGGAGCCACCTGTACCTCCTGCACGGCAACGCGTACGGCACGGCGCAGGACCACGACGAGGACGAGGAGACCCCGGAGCTCGTCATCTCGCCCCCCGGCGAGGGGAACACCCATCTCACGTCCGTGGACCTGAACACCGGCCGGGTCATCACGACCTTCCACTCCAAGGCGGGCCACACCCTGCCCTTCCGCGAGCCCGAGGGCCTGGCGATCCAGATCCCACGGGCCGGCGACCGCGAGGTGTACCGCCTCTGCATGGGCTTCGCCTCCGGCGAGACGAGCGGCCGGCGCACGGCGTCCGTCTACTACAAGGACTCCCTCATCCAGCCGTGACCGCCGCCGGTGGGGTGGACCCGGCACGGCGTACGGCACCGGTTCCACGGCCGCGGACCCGGTGCCGCGGGTCCACGGCCGCGGGTCCGCCGCTGGGACGCCGTCCTCCGCGTCCCGTCCCGCCACGGGCGGACTGGTCAGACCACGGGGGCCTTGGCGCGCAGGACGGTGAGGAACTCCCGCATCCAGGCCGAGTGGTCCGGCCAGGCCCTGGCCGAGACCAGCGTGCCGTCGACCACGGTCTCGGCGTCCTCGAACGCGGCCCCGGCCGCCCTCATGTCCGGTTCCAGCGCCGGGTACGCGGTCACCCGGCGGCCGGACAGGGCGCCCGTCGCGGCCGTGATCAGGGGGCCGTGGCAGATCTGGGCGACCGGCTTGTCCGCCTCGGCGAAGGCGGCCAGGATTCGCCGCACCTCGGGGTCGTTGCGCAGGTACTCCGGTGCCCGGCCGCCCGGGACGACCACGGCCTCGTAGTCCTCGGTGACCACGTCGGCGAAGGCCAGGTCGGCCGGCCAGGTGTAGCCCGGCTTCTCGGTGTAGGTGTCGAAGCCGTCCTCGAAGTCGTGGACCACGAACCGCAGCTTCTTCACGGACGGGGCCGCGATGTGGACCTCGTACCCTTCCTCGCGCAGGCGCTGGTACGGGTACAGGACCTCCAGCGACTCGGCCGCGTCACCGGTCACGATGAGGATCTTCACTGCCATGGGCTGCTCCAGGAGGGAGGTTCACGGTCGGCTCGGCCCGCTGCGGGCCACCGCTACGCTGCCCGCCGCGAACGGACCGCACACCCCGGGGCCCGTACGTGCGACACGCGACCGGGGCGCGGGCCCCTCCCGCGCGCCCCGGTCGGGCCGTCCCGAAGGCCTCCCGGTCGGCCGACCCGCCCCCCGGTCACAGCACTAGCGGTCGGACGCCGCGGTCGCGGTCAGGACGAGGGCGGCCTGGTCGTCGTCGATGCCGCCTGCGCCGGTGAAGGCCCGCACGGCGCGGGTCAGGCAGGTGATGACGTCCGCCGCGGTGTGCGGGCGGGGGGTGGTGGCCAGCGCTTCGGCGAGGCGTTCCTCGCCGAACTGCTCGCCGTCGCCGCCGCGGGCTTCGGTGATGCCGTCGGTGTAGAGGAGCAGGCTCTCGGAGGGCTGCAGGCGGATGTGGCGGGCGGTGAGGTCCGGGGCGCGGGTGATGCCCAGGAGCAGGCCGTCGCTGGCGACGGCCCGCGGCGTGTGCCCGGCGCCGATGAGGAGGGGGTGGGTGTGGCCGGCCCGGACGAAGGTGAGGTCGAGGCCGCCGCCGGCCACCGGGGTGAGGTGGCCGTAGACGAGGGTGACGAAGCCGGTCCCGTGGCTGCTGGGCCGGTCCAGGAGCGCCTTGTTGACCGCGCGGACCACGGCTTCCGGACCGGGGAGCAGGGGAGCGACGGCGCGGGCGGTGTGGCGGACCAGGGCGGTGGTCGTGGCGGCGGTGGCTCCGCGTCCGCAGACGTCGCCGAGCATGAACGCCCAGGTGCCGTCATCGAGGGGGAACACGTCGTAGAAGTCGCCGCCGATGTCGAGCCCTTCGCCGGCGGGGTGGTAGTGGGCGGCGATGTCGGTGCCCGGAACGGCCGGGACCCGGGGCAGCAGCAGGCCGGACTGGAGGTCGCGGGCGAGGGCCGCGCGCTGGGTGTACTGGCGGGCGTTGAGGGCTGCGGAGGCGGCCCGGCGGGCGAGCTCCTCGGCCAGCGCGACGGTGTGGCCGTCGACGGCGTGCTCACCGGTGGTCAGCAGGGTCATGGCGCCGAAGGCCTCGCCGCGGTCGAGCAGCGGGACGCACAGGTAGCCGGTGACCCCCAGGTCCTGCCACGGTCCCGGGCCGGTGGGGGCGCGGCGGGCGACTTCGCTCAGCCCGGTCGCCAGGACCCGGACCACGGCGTCGTCGACTGCGTCGTACACCGGGAGGTGCGAGGCGAGGAGCCGTTCCTCACGGGCGTCGGGGGCGACGGCGGCGACCCGCTTCACACGGCCGGCGTCGACGACGTCGACCGTGCACAGCGGGGCGAGCGCCGGAGCGCAGGCGGCGGCCAGGCGGCGCAGGGTCTCGCTGTAGTCCAGGTCGGCGGAGAGCGACGTACTGGCGGCCAGCAGGAACGCGAGGTCCCGGCGCGCGGCCTCCTCGCGGGCCTCGGCGGCGGCCCGGGCCCGTTCGGCCTGGTGCCGCTCGATGGCGAGGGCGGCCGTGTCGGCGAACACCCGGGCCAGCGCCAGGTCGGACTCCTGCGGTGCGCGGGGCGCGCGGTGGTACATCGCGAAGGTGCCCAGCAGCGACCTGTCCCGGGCCAGGATCGGGGTGGACCAGCAGGCCGCCAGGTCCGCCTTGCCGGCCAGGTCGCGGAAGTCGTCCCAGAAGGGATCGGTGGCGATGTCGCTGACGATGACCGGCTCCCGCCGGTGCGCGGCGGTGCCGCAGGAGCCGACGCCCTCGCCCGCGGCGATGCCGTCGATGGCCTGGTTGTAGAAGTCGGGCAGGCTGGGGGCCGCGCCGTGGCGCAGGTGGCGGCCGTCGGCAGTGGCGAGGAGGACGGAAACGAGGACCTCCTCGGGCGCGAGGTCCTCGATGGTACGGGCCATGCCGTCGAGCACCTGGTCCAGCGGTGCCTGCCGGGCGATCTGCTCCAGCAGGGCCCGGTGTTCGGCCGTCAGCCGCTGCGCCTGTTTGACCTGGGTGGTCTCGACGCCGGTGACGAACACGCCCGTGACGTTGCCGCCCGCGTCCCGTCTCGGCTCGTAGCCGAAGTCGAAGAACGCCTCCCGGCGGGAGGCCCCCTCGCCCAGGACCATGCGGGTGTCCGGTCCGGTACGGGGCTCGCCGGACCGGTAGACCCGGTCCAGCAGGGAGAGGAGACCCCGTTCGCCGACGTCGCGGGGGAGGAGCTGCCCCAGCGGCACGCCGGTGCGCGCGCGGCCCTCGGCGCCGATCGCCGTGAAGAAGGCCGCATTGGCGTCCTCCACCACGTGGGCCGGTCCGGCCAGGGAGGCGAAGATGCCCGCGGACTGCCCGAACAAGGCGACTATGTCTTCGTCTGTCCCATTGTCCTTGCCGACGACGGCCTGTGCGGAGCCGGATGCCGCAGGGAGCCGTTCCGGGGAATGGGAGTGGGAATGGGAGTGGTTCATCGCCCTGTCGACCTCTCGCCCGCCCGCCGCGCCGCGGGCGGGGCGCCCTCGCCGCCGTCGGGCCCCCGCGCGCCGCCGTCGGCGGACAGGGCGCTCTCGGCCGTGGGGTGCACGGGAATCGCCCGGTCCAGGCCGGTCAGCGCAAGGACCCGCGCCACCGAGCCCGGAACCGCCGCGATCCGCAGCGCGCCACCGTGGGCCGACAGCCGCTGGTAGATCTTGACGAGGCCGCCGATCCCGGAGGAGTCGCAGAACGCGAGCGCGGTGCAGTCGACCACGACCAGCCGCGGCTGCTGCGGCCCGGTGAGCACCAGGTCGGCCGCCTCCTGCAGCTGAACGGCGCTGTCGAAGTCCAGCTCGCCGCGCAGGGCGAACACACAGGACTGCTCGGTGCGCTTGACGTCTACCGAGAACACGTGCAACTTCCTCCACTCGCCACGACCGGTACGGCTCGATCATAGAGACCGCCCGGGCGGCCCGCCCCGAGCACCGAACCGGCACGGGCCGCCCCCGCCGCCGCGCGGCCCGCGTTCCCCCGGGCGCTTCGGCCGCACGGGGCGCCGGTGGCATGGGTCGTGCGTGCGCGGGCAGCCGGACGGGGAGCCCGGGTTCCAGTCCTGGGGGCCGCCCCGCGGGGCGGCCGCTGCCGAGAGGATGCCTGATGGTCGAAGAGCCCGAAGCGAGCGCCGGCGGGGAGCGCAGGCTGTGGTCCCCGGAGACGGTGGAACCGCTCCTGGACCTCGAGCTGCGCATGCTGATCAACCTGGTGAACAAGGACGAGGAGAACCGGTCCCATTTCGGTGTGTCGCTGAACATTCCCGGCGGAGTGATCTACGGACAGGTGATCAGCCGCAGCGCCTACGCGATGGAGTGGGAAGCCTCACTGCGTGACCTGCCCGGCGCCGGAGCGGAGTCGCTCGCCCGGCTGCCCCGGCTGATCAACCAGGTCCTCGAAGAGCAGCGGGAGGAGTACGACACCGACCCCCTCCCGCGGTGGGTCCACCTGCGGGACGCCACCTTCCTGACGGGAGCGCCGAACCAGACGATGCACTACGGGCTGTGGCGAGGGCGTCTCGCCGACGTCGTCGGCTGGTCGCTGTCGATTCCGTCCTGAGGCGCCCGTCCCGCAGGGGGCCCGGTCTCGCCGCAGGGTGTCCGGTCTCGGCCGGGGCGGCTCCACCGGCCTCTTCTGCGGCGGCGGTGTCTTCGGCGGGTAAGACGGCGGGACCTTGGGCCCCTTGGCCTCGGGCATGGTCGACTCGGCCTTCCGGCAGGGGGCATCACGACGCTCGACCCATCCTGGCAGGACCACCCGGCCCCGGGGGAGCGACAGCCGTTTGCGACCGTCTTGCGCCGGTGCGGCAGGGTGGTGCGGACCGCCCCGGCGCGCGTGTCCGCCGCGACGACGGAGGAGCCCCGTACCCTGTCCGGACCTGCGGGGCGGGGCTGTAACACCCTCCTGGAACCAGGACGCAGGCTACGCTCCCCGCCGGGCCCGTACGCCCGCCCGGCTCCATCCGAGAGGAACCACCGTGACCGTCGCGAAGGACAGGCTGGACGCACTGCGGGCCGACATCGAGCGCCGCAATCCCGGCCAGCCCGAGTTCCACCAGGCCGTACGAGAGGTGCTGGACACCCTGGCGCCGGTGTTCGCCGCACACCCCGAGTACGCCGGGGCGGGACTCCTCGAAAGGCTCGTGGAGCCCGAGCGCCAGATCGTCTTCCGCGTCTCGTGGACGGACGACCGGGGCCGGGTCCACGTCAACCGCGGCTACCGGGTGGAGTTCAACAGCGCGCTCGGCCCGTACAAGGGAGGCCTGCGCTTCCACCCCTCCGTCGACATCGGCGTGGTGAAGTTCCTCGGCTTCGAGCAGATCTTCAAGAACGCCCTGACGGGCCTCGGCATCGGCGGCGGAAAGGGCGGCAGCGACTTCGACCCGCGCGGCAGGTCCGACGCCGAGGTGATGCGATTCTGCCAGGCCTTCATGACAGAGCTCCACCGGCACATCGGCGAGCACACGGACGTGCCGGCCGGCGACATCGGTGTCGGCGGCCGGGAGATCGGCTACCTCTTCGGCCAGTACCGGCGCATCACCAACCGCTGGGAGGCCGGGGTCCTGACCGGCAAGGGCATCGGCTGGGGCGGATCGGCGATCCGCCCCGAGGCCACCGGCTACGGCAGCGTGCTGTTCGCCGCCGAGATGCTGAAGGTCAGGGGCGAGTCGCTGGACGGCCTCACGGCCGTGGTCTCCGGCTCCGGGAACGTCGCCCTCTACACGGTCGAGAAGCTCCAGCAGCTCGGCGCCAACCCGCTGACCTGCTCAGACTCCCAGGGCTACGTGGTCGACGACAAGGGCATCGACCTGGCACTGCTGCGGCAGATCAAGGAGGTCGAGCGCGGGCGCGTCAGCGAGTACGCCGCCCGGCGCGGCTCGTCCGCCCGCTTCGTGCCCGGGGGGCGGGTCTGGGAAGTCCCGGCGGACGTGGCCTTCCCCTCGGCCACCCAGAACGAGCTCGGCGCCGACGACGCCCGCACCCTCATCGCGAACGGCGTCAAGGCGGTCTCGGAGGGCGCCAACATGCCCACCACCCCCGAGGCCGTGCACCTCTTCCAGACGGCCGGCGTCGCCTTCGGCCCCGGCAAGGCCGCCAACGCCGGCGGTGTGGCGGTCAGCGCGCTGGAGATGGCCCAGAACGCGGGCCGGATCGCGTGGGGCGCCGAGCGGGTCGAAGAGGAGCTGGCGGGCATCATGCGGTCGATCCACGCGGTCGCCCACGAGACCGCCGAGCGCTACGGCAGCCCCGGCGACTACGTCACCGGGGCCAACATCGCCGGCTTCGAGCGGGTCGCGGACGCGATGCTCGCCCAGGGGATCATCTAGGTCGCTCCCGGCCATCCCCGGCCCGCCCCGATCCGCGGCCGCCGACCGCGCACCGCCGACCGCGCACCGCCGACCGCGCACCGCCCGGGCCGCTGACCGGCGGCCGGCGCGGGCGGAGCCCCGCGCCCCCCGGCGGCCCGGACGGGGCGGGCGTTGTTCATAATCTCCTGCATGTCCCGCGAACGTGTACCCGACATATCCGTGATCATCGCCGTTTACAACGCGATGCCCTACCTGACCGAGTGCCTGGACTCGGTCGCGGGTCAGAGCCTGGGCATGGACCGGCTGGAGGTCATCGCGGTCGACGACGGGTCCACGGACGGCGGCGGCGCGGAGCTGGAGCGTTTCGCCGCACTGCACCCGCAGGTGCGGGTGGTGCACCAGCCGAACTCCGGCGGGCCGGGGGCCCCGCGCAACAGGGCCCTCGACCTGGCCCGGGGCCGGTACGTGTTCGCCCTGGACGCGGACGACCACCTGGGCCCGGAGGCCCTGGAGCGACTGCTGCGGATGGCGGACACCCAGGGCAGCGACGTGGTGCTCGCCCGCCAGGTGGGACTGGGCCGGACGGTGTCGGAGAAGGCCTTCCGGCACGCCCAGGAGGCCGACCTCTACACCTCGGAGGTCTACCGGTCGCTGCACAGTGCCAAGCTCATCCGCCGCCAGGTCCTCGACACCGCGGCCGTCCGCTACCCCGAGGACCTCTGGTACGGCGAGGACCAGGTCTTCGTCACCGCCGTCTACCTGGCCGCCCGCAAGATATCGGTGGTCGGCGACTACGACTGCTACTTCCTGCGCCGCCGGGAGGACGGGCAGAACATCACCTCCCGCAGCCGGTCGGCGAACGAGACGGTGCAGCACATCGAGCGGGTCATGGCGATGGTGGCCGAGCGGGTGCAGGACCCGGTGGGCCGTCGGCGGATGCTGGCCCGCCACTTCCGCAGCCTGCTGGCCACCGCGCTCCAGCCGGCAGTGGCCGCCCGCCACGCGTACCCGGTGTTCACCGCCGAGGTCTACGCCCGCGGCCGGACCCTCGTCCAGCGCCACTGGACCCCTGACATGGGCGAGGAGCTGTCCCGGATCGACTGGATCCGGCTCTACGCGTTCGTCAGCTGCCGGCCGGGGGCCTTCGAGCGGCTGATGGAGTACGACCCGGCGGAGGAACCGCCGGTGGACCTGGTCGAGAACGGCCGCGTATACCGGTGCTACCCGCTGTTCCGCGATCCGGCCGCGGGCCTGCCGGACGTGCTGTTCGACGTCACGGCGAAGCTCCGGGCCCGCCACCACCTCGCGTCGATGTCCTGGAAGGGCGGCCGGGTCGGGCTGACGGGCCACGTGTACGTGGAGTCGCTGGGCACGGAGCGGATGGCGAGCGAGCTGGTGCTGCGGGAGCGGGACAGCGGCCGGGAGCACACGGCCGGGACCGTCGCGGTCGCCTCCCCGGAGCTCGGCGAGGGCCTGGACACGGCCGGCTTCCGGGTGGAGGTGGACCTGGCCGTGGTGGACGCGGGCGGGCCGATCGCTCCGGGCACCTGGGACGCGTTCCTGGACGTACGGGCCGACGGCGTCACCCGGCGGGTGCGGCTGGGCCGCAACCACGCCCCGGAGCTCGACCGGACGGCCCGGCGGGCCCGGGTCGTGGCCCAGGACGCCGCGGGCGGCACCGAACTGGCGGCGTCCCCGTTCTTCACGGTCCACGACAACCTCAGCATCGAGGTGGTCCGCCGCTTCGCGTCGGCGGCGGGCTGACCCGCCCGGGGCGGGGCCGGCGACCGGCCGTCCGTAGTCCGCGGGGTGAACGGGCCGGCCGCCGCCCGCCCGGGCCGATGGCCGATCTTTGGTCTGGACCAATAGCGGGAGCGGTCGCAGACTGGCCCGATGAACCCGTTACGGATCACCCCGTGAGCACGTCCCGGACCGGCGGACTGCCGCTGCACCGGCTGGAGGTCCCGCTCCCGCACCTCCTGCCCTTCGCCATCGGGTCCTTCGACTCCATCGGGCCGCTCTCCCGCGCGAACTTCCCCCACCGGCACGCCTTCTACGAGATCGTCCACGTCACCGGCGGCCGCGGAGCGCACGTGCTCGACCTCTCCCACCGCACGCTGGACCCGCCGCACCTCTGCGTGATCACGCCCGGTCAGGTCCACCACTGGGAGGACGCCGACGGGCTCACCGGCCAGGTGATGCTCTTCAACGAGGACTTCCTCCTCTCCCACCCCGGCGACGCCGCCGCGCTGGACCTGCTGGCCGGTCGGCCCTGGCTGGGCCTGCGCGACCCCCGGGACGGGATCGCGGAACTGCTCGCGGAGATGGAGCACGAGTACCGGACCCTGCGCGAGGGGTACGCCGGGGTGCTGCGCGCCTACCTGCACATCCTGATCGTCCGGGCCCTGCGCAGCTGCGAACCGGCCCCGGGCCGCGGGCCCGCCGCGGCCGGCCGGGCCGCCGAGCTGGCCGCCGCCTTCACCCGCCTGATCGCCACCCCGGGCGGTACGGAGTCCTCCGTGGCCTCCTGCGCGAAGGAGCTGGGAGTGTCCGCCGGCCACTTGCACGCACTGGTGAAGGAGGCCACCGGCCAGACGCCCGGCCGGCTGATCCGCCGCCGGCAGACACTGGAGGCCAAGCGGCTGCTGGCCCGTACCGACCTCACGATCCGCCAGGTGGCACGGGACACGGGCTTCGCCGACCCGGCGTACTTCTGCCGCTTCTTCCGGCGCGAGACCGGCCTGACGCCCGGGGACTACCGGGCGGGCATCGGCGCGGGGGCCGAACCGGACGGCGGAGGAATTCACCATGATCCCCGGATCCCGTCCATCGCGGCCGCCGCGACGGGAACCGTAGGTTGACGCCGACGGGTCCGGGCGAGCGGGTGTGCGCCCCCCGCCCCGGGCCGCGCCCCACCGCGGCCCGGGGGCCCGGACCCGTACCCCGCCTTCCCCGCCCCACGAGTGTGAAGGAGCCGACCCGTGCCCAGCCCCGAAGAACGGGACACCGAGCCGTCGCGGTCCGCACTGCCGGACGGACACCTCCCCACCCCCGCCCCCACCCCCGCCGACCGGCCGAGCCGCCTGAGCCGCAAGAGCTTCCTCAAGGCCGCCGCCGTCGCCGCCACGACCCCGCTGCTGATCGGCGGCGGAGCGGCCCTGGCCCGCGACCGGCGCGGAGCCGGCGCCGCACCCGAACCGACTCCGGCCTGCGACGGCGGCGACCACCCCACCGTGCCCCAGACGGAGGGCCCCTACTTCAAGCCGAACTCCCCACGGCGCACCTCCCTGGTGAGCGCGTCCACCCCGGGGACCCGGCTCACCGTCAGCGGCTACGTCTTCGGGCGGGCCTGCCTGCCGGTCGAGGGCGCCCTGCTCGACTTCTGGCAGGCCGACGTGAACGGCGCCTACGACAACACCGGCTACACCTTCCGGGGCCACCAGTTCACCGACGCCCAGGGTGCGTTCCGGCTGGCCACCATCGTGCCGGGGCTCTACCCGGGCCGCACCCGGCACCTCCACGTCAAGGTCCAGGCCCCGGGCCGGCCGGTGTTGACCACCCAGCTGTACTTCCCGGGGGAGCCGCGCAACGCCACGGACTCGATCTTCGACGCGCGGCTGCTGATGAACGTACGCCAGGCCGGCCCGGCGAAGGAGGGCACCTTCGACTTCGTCCTGGACGTCCCGCAGACACCGTCACCCTCGCCCACCGCGACCCCGCCCGGACCGAGCACCCCGCCCGGGGGCACCTGGGCACCGGGAACCTCCTACCGGACCGGTGACCGGGCCACCTACGCCGGGGCGGCCTACACCTGCGTCCAGGCGCACACCGCCGCGCCCGGCTGGGAGCCCCCGAACGTCCCCGCCCTCTGGCGCCGCAGCTGAGCGCTCCGCCGCCGTCGTCCGTCGCGGAGACCGCCCCCGGCCACGCGTTCACCCGCCCCGGACGGGCGAATCCGCTGCCCGGCGCGTGCCGGGACGCCGTCGCGGTGGCAGCCATGGGTCATGCCCCCGGTGTCGGCCTTCCTGCGCACGGCCGCGGCCCACGCCTGGCGTCTGCTGGTCGTCGGCGCCGCCGTCTACGCGCTCTTCGCCGTCCGGGGCCGGTTCCACGAGATCGCCGTGGCGCTCTTCCTCGGACTCGTCATCACCGCGCTGCTCGCCGTCCCCGCCCGGCGGCTGGCAGGCGTCATGCCCCGGCCGTTGGCGGTCGCCGTCTGCCTGGTCGCCAGCACGGTCGTGCTGGCGGGCGGCCTGGCGCTCGTGGGCGAAGCGGTGGCCGGGGAGAGCACCACCCTCGTGCGGGAGTTCCGCACCGGCCTGGACAGCATCGAGAAGTGGCTGGAGCGGCCGCCCTTCCGGCTGGCCCCCGGAGCGCTCTCGGACGTGCAGTCCCGGATGGGGCAGTACCTCTCCAGCCACCGGTCCACCCTCGTCAGTACGGCGCTCAGCGGGGCCGGGCACCTCGTGGAGGTCCTGACCGTCATCGCCCTCGCCGTCTTCTCCTCGGTCTTCTTCCTGCACGGGGGCGACCGCCAGTGGTCGTGGTTCTGCGCCCAGTTGCCCGGCGCGGCGCGCGAGCGGGTCGAGGTCGCCGGGCGGGCGGCCTGGCGGACCTTCACCGGCTACACCCACGGAATCGTGCTGGTCGCGGCGACGAACGCGGTCCTGGTCGGGGTGGCCCTGTACTTCCTGGGAGTCCCGCTGGCCGTGCCGCTCGCGCTGCTGGAGTTCTTCGCGGCCTTCGTGCCCCTCGTCGGCTCGCCGGTCGCGCTGGCGGTCGCCGCCGTCGTCGCCCTGGCCGCGAAGGGACCCGTCACGGCCGCCGTGGTGGTCGCGCTGATCGTGGTCATCGGGCAGATCGAGGGACACCTGCTGCATCCGCTGGTGATGAGCTGGGCGGTGCGGCTGCACCCCCTGGTCGTGGCGATCTCGGTGATCGCGGGTGCCATCGCCGCCGGCGTGGTGGGCGCGGTCGTCGCCGTCCCGATGGTCTCGGTCACCTGGTCGGTGTACACGGCGCTGCGCGACACCCGGCCCGCAGTTGCGTAAGGCCGTGGCGGCTAGTGCGGTGACCGCACTAGACGATGTCCCGGCGGCTGACCGCCAGGTCGATCTCGGTGTCGAGCGCCAGGGCGGCCGTGACGAGGGCGAGGTGGGTGAAGGCCTGGGGAAAGTTGCCGAGCTGTTCGCCCGTGGGGCCGATCTCCTCGGCGAAGAGCCCGACGTGATTGGCGTAGGTGAGCATCTTGTCGAAGGCGTAGCGGGCCTGTTCGAGCCGTCCCGCCCGGGCGAGGGCGTACACGTACAGGAAGCTGCACAGGGAGAACGTGCCCTCCGAGCCCTGCAGGCCGTCGGGCGAGGCCGCCGGGTCGTAGCGGTAGACCAGGCTGTCGGAGACGAGCTCGCCCTCCATGGCGTCGAGGGTGGAGAGCCAGCGCGGATCCCGGGGCGCGATGAAGTCGACGAGCGGCATCAGCAGCAGGGAGGCGTCCAGGACGTCGGAGCCGTAGTGCTGGACGAAGGCCTTCCGCTCGTGGCTCCAGCCCCTGGTCATCACCTGCTCCATCACGGCGTCGCGCGCGGCGGTCCACCGGGTCAGGTCCGCCGGGCGGGCGGTGGCCGTGGCCTGGCGGATGCCGCGGTCGAAGGCCACCCAGCACATGAGGCGGCTGTAGGTGAAGTCCTTCTGGCCGCCGCGGGTCTCCCAGATGCCCTCGTCGGGGCGGTCCCAGTTCTCGCAGAGCCAGTCCAGCAGCTCCGCGCAGCGCGTCCAGCCGTCGTAGCCGATGACGTTGGCGACGTGGCCGGACTGCGCGAGGGCGTACACCGCCTCACCGTAGATGTCGAGCTGGAGCTGGTCGGCGGCGCCGTTCCCGGCGCGCACCGGAGCGGAGGCCCGCCACCCTTCGAGATGGTCCAGGACCTCCTCGCGCAGGTACGGGTCGCCGTCGACGCGGTACATGATCTGCAGGGGCTCGCCGTTGGGCGCGCGGCCCTCCTGGAGCCGCAGGCCGAGCCAGTCGCGGAAGGCGTTCGCCTCCTCGGTGAAGCCGAGGTCGCGCATGGCGCGGACCGAGAGGGAGGCGTCGCGGACCCAGGTGTAGCGGTAGTCCCAGTTCCGCTCCCCGCCCTCCTGCTCGGGCAGTCCCATGGTCGAGGCGGCGACCGGCGCGCCGGTGGGGGCGTACGTCAGGAGCTTGAGGGTGATGGCGGAGCGGTTGACCATCTGCTGCCAGCGGCCCCGGTAGGTGCAGCGCGCGATCCAGCCGTGCCAGAACCGCCGCACGGCGGTGAACTCCTCCACCAGGCCGGCCAGGTCCGCCGGCGGCGGGGGCGCGCCTGCGGCGGCGCAGACCGTGAGGACCACGGCCGCGTGCTCCCCGGCCGCGAGGGTGACGTCGGCGCGCACGTCCCGGCCGTCGGCCTCCAGTCGTACGGGGCCGATGCACTGGAGGTACGCGGCGGCGTCCACCGCGTCGAAGCCCGCGGTGTCCCCGTCGCCGTCCAGCGCGAGGGAGTGCTCGCACCGGCCGTAGTCGAAGCGGGGGCGGCACTCCAGCGCGAAGGTGACCGTCCCGCGCACCACCCGCATGAACCGCACGATCCGGTGGCGGTCGGTGGCGGTGTGCGGGTCGTGCACCGGCATGAAGTCCACGACCTCCCCGACCCCGTCGGGGGTGTGGAAGCGGGTGACGAGGACGGCGGTGTCGGCCAGGTAGAGCTGGCGGGCGGTGACGGGGGGCGGGGCCGCGGGGAGGGGCCCTTCGCCGACCGGGCCGGGCGGCGCCGCGGTGATGGCGAAGTATCCGCCGCGGTCGTGGTCGAGCAGGCCCGCGAAGACACTGGGCGCGTCGAAGCGCGGTGTGCAGAACCAGTCGAGCACGCCGTCGGAGGAGACGAGCGCGCAGGTCTGGAGGTCTCCTATCAGGCCGTGCTCGGCTATGGGCGGGTAGCGGCGCATCGGCATCGGCCCTCCAGGGCGCGCACGGGCGGCCGGGCCGGACGGAGGCCGGGCCGGGACGGCGGCCGGTGTCCGCGCGCGGGCCGGGCCGCCGTCCTCTCGGGGGGTCCGTCCGCGGGGATGCGGACGGCGTGGTCGTGTTCGCGCCCGGCGGTCGAGGTCAGGCGTGGCGGGAAGCCGTACGACTGCCGTCGGTGCACAGGGCCCAGATGACGAACAGGCCGATGGCGATCGAGATGATGGCCCAGAGCGGGGTGTAGGGCAGCCACATGAAGTTGAGGATCACGCTGATGCCGGCCAGTACCACGCCCATCGTGCGGGCCCACAGGGCTCCCTTGAAGAGCCCGGCCCCGACGATGATCAGGACGATGCCGAGGATGAGGTGGATCCAGCCCCACCCCGTCACGTCGAACTTGAACGTGTAGTCGCCCAGTCGCGTGTACACGTCGTCCTTGGCGATCCCGGCGATGCCCTTGATCACACTGAGAACGCCGTCGACGAGGAGCAGGACGGCGGCGAACATCGTTCCGCCTGCCGCCCAGGCGCTCTCGCCGTTGTACGCCCGGTCGGCGCCGGGGCGGGAGGGCTGGGGTGTCGTCTGCTGGGCCACGGGGGCCTCCTTGGCTGGGGGGGGGAACGCCGGTTCAGGCGCCTTCCCAGCCTTGGGGACGGGTCGGGGGAGGGACACCGAAGCGCGGCCGTTCGGGTGAATTCCCCGGATTCGCGGCTTTGCGAACGGCCTTGCGGACGGCAGCGCGGACGCCGCCGCGCCCGTCCCGCCGGACCGCGCGGCTCAGTAGCGCAGGACCGTACCGGTCTCGGCCACCACCGTGCCGGACAGCTTGTGCGTACTGCGCGCGGTGGCCTGCCCCGTGCCGTTGCCGGGCACGTCCGAGACCGTCACGACGACCGTGTCGAGCAGGTTCCCGCCCTCGTCCTTCAGGTTCACCTGCACCGCGAACGACTTCGTCGCCGCATCCGTGTTCCGCACGGAGACCGGCACCGTCGCGTACCCCTCCCCGTCGGCGGCGACTGCCCCGAGCGTCACCTCGGCCTTGGCGTCCACCCCGTTCTTGACCTCGCCGAGCCTGTCCTTCGCCACGGCGGCGGCGGACGCGGCGGCGTCCGCCGCCCCGGACGCCGCGGAGGAGACCGCGGCCCCGGCCGACTCCACGGCCGAAGCCGCCTTCGAGGCCGCACTGCCCGGATCCCCGTCCCCCGAGCATCCCGCCGCGCCGAACGCCAGCACCACCGCGACCGCACCGGTCAGGGCGCGCGTCCACACGATCGCCATCAGGCCTCCCAGACTCCTCGAACCGTTCCGTACAGTGCGTCCAGTCAAGGCTCTGACCGCGCGGATGCGGGTATCACCCGGCAAGGCATCCGGGTGACGGAGTGCGGGCCCGAACCGCCGCGGGGGTTCATTCCGTGGTCATGCTCGCGTCATGCCCGCTTCGCGGTGGCCACCCCGGGCGTGGCCCAGGATGGCTGCGTCCGTCACGGAACGGCCCGTTCCCGGTTCCGACCGGCGTGGGCGGCGCCGAACCCCCACCGACCAGCAGGAGACAGCATGAGCGTGATCCCGGGCAAGAGGACGCCGGTCATCGCCGCGGCGGCGATCGTGGTCCTCGGTGTGATGACCGGGCCGGCGCAGGCCGGAGAGGACCGCGGCGCCGCACCGCCCCTGCCCCAGGTCTCGGCCTCCGTGGAGACGCCCTCCCTCTTCGACGACGAGGCGGGCGGGAACGCGAACGCGGACGACCCCGCTATCTGGCGCAACACCCAGGACCCCGACCGCAGCCTGGTGATCGCCACCGCCAAGGAGGGCGGCCTGCGCGTGTACGACCTGGACGGCCGCCAGGTCCAGTCCCTGCCGGCCCCTCCGCCGCCGAGGGAGGGCGACAAGCCGGGACGCTTCAACAACGTCGACCTGATCGCCGGCCTCCGCTTCCCCGGCGGGCGCCACGACGTGGCCGTCGTCTCCGACCGGGGCAGCGACCGGTTGCGGATCTACCGGATCGACCCCGGGCGGAGCGGAGCGCCCCTGGTCGACGTCACGGACGAGGCCGCCGCACCCCTGGTGTTCTCCACCGGGCAGGACGAGGTCAACGAACAGCGGACCGCCTACGGCCTGGCGGCCTACACGGACCCGCGCAGCGGCCGGGCCTTCGCGGTCGCCAGCCGCCGCAACACCACCGCGCTCGCACTGGCGGAACTCACGTCGACCGCCCAGGGCAAGGTCGGCTACCGGACGGTCCGCACGGCCGTACTGCCCTCCGCCTTCACCCTGCCCGACGGCACGCGGTGGTCGCCGTGCGGCGAACCGGGCGAGCTGCCCCAGGTGGAGGGCATGGTCGTGGATCCCGACACCGGCGACCTCTACGCCGGCCAGGAGGACGTCGGCATCTGGAAGCTCGACGCCGATCTGCGCTCACCGGCCCGCCTGATCGAGAAGGTCCGCTCCTTCGGGGTGCCGGGCACCTGGGACCCGCAGACCGAGGAGTGCACGGCAGGCGCCGACCGCGGCTTCGGCGGCCGGCACATCAGCGCCGACGTGGAGGGCCTGACCATCTGGCGCGACCCGCGCCACCCCGCGCGCGGCGGCTACCTCCTCGCGTCGAGCCAGGGCGACGACACCTTCGCCGCCTTCGACCGCGACCGCGGCAACGCCTTCGTCCGGGGCTTCCGCATCGCCGCGGGTACCGGGCCCGGCGCGGTCGACGGCGCACAGGAGAGCGACGGCGCGGCCGTGACGGGTGAACCCCTGGGCAAGCGGTTCCCGCGCGGCCTGCTCGTCGTCCAGGACGGGCACAACACGCCGGCGACCCCCGGCTCCGACGGGGAGGACCGGACCGACACCGACTTCAAGTTCGTCGACCTGGGAGCGCTCCGGCGGGCCGTCCGTCTCTGATCCGTACGGGCCGCACGGCCGGGCGACCGGCGACCGGGCGTCCGCCGTCCGGCGCGGGCGTCCGCGGGGAAGGAGACTGGGAGGGGAGGGGGCGGGACGCGGGCGACGGGAGACGACGATGGCCAGGCACCACGAATTCAGCGCCGATCGGGCCGGCCATTCGGTCACGGTGACCGTCCACGGGGCGCACCCCCACCTGATCGAGCTGCTCGTCGACGGCAAGGAGCTCGGCCGCCGCGCCGCCCGCACGGGCAGTTGGATCCTGGACGGCGAACTGGCCACCGACCCGCCGACGCCCCTGCGCGTCCGCGTCCACCTGCCCCACACGGCCGGTACCCCCCGCTGCACCCTGGAGGTCGACGGCCGGGAGGAGGCCATGCCGCAGCGGGCCTGAGCCGGCGGACCGGCGGGTGGGCGCCGCCCGACGCGCACCGGCCCGTGCAAAAACGCTGCACTCCGAGTGAATCAATATCTGTCGCCGTGGCATGAGATATCGGCGGGACGCGCCAACAGGATTTCTACGGCAACAAGTCGACCGGAATGTTTCACCGTGCACGGACCATCCTGCCGTGCTACTGTCGATCTCAGTTGCAGTTGTGGTTCCCAAAACTTCAAGTGCCCTCGTCGGATCTTTCCGGCGGGAGCACTTCTGTATTTCCGGGTCATTTTCCGGGCGGGGCAATCATCGCGGCGACACGGAGACCGCACGGTGCGGGCTCCGGTGTACTGCCCCAAAGGAGAATTGACATGGCATCTGGCACCGTGAAGTGGTTCAACGCCGAAAAGGGTTTCGGTTTCATCGAGCAGGACGGCGGCGGCGCTGACGTCTTCGCCCACTACTCGAACATCGCCGCCCAGGGCTTCCGTGAGCTTCAGGAAGGCCAGAAGGTGAACTTCGACATCGCGCAGGGCCAGAAGGGCCCGACGGCCGAGAACATCGTTCCCGCCTGACGCTGACGCGTAGTACGAGCTGGGGCCCGCACCTTGGGGTGCGGGCCCCAGCTCGTCGCATTTCCGGGCGCAGCCCGTCCTGTGCCGGCCCGGCTTCCAGGGGCCCGCGGCCCCGCCGTGTGCCGCAGGCGCCCACCCCAGGCTCCGGATGTTCCCATCCGTCAGAGCTTCTCCTCAGCCGACGCCCCGGATTCTCGTCCGAAGCGCGCCGCTGACATCAGCGTCCGTTCCTGTGGGTATTCCCGCCGGGCGGTTTCGCTTTCGTTTTCATTCGGCTCATTCTTGCGATTCTTCGTACCGTTGTATTCCGTACGGAAAATTCCTTGATACGTGCCGCATCGAGGAAGGTCCCGTTATGAACCGGACACGCACGAACGACCGCTTCTCCCGTACCCGCACCAGCAGCCCGGGCTCCGCCCGCAGCGCCGGCCGGTCCGCCGCCCCGAGTCGTTCGGGTGGTTATGGCCGTCGGCCCGCCGCGGTGCAGGGTGAGTTCGCTCTGCCGAAGACGATCACTCCCGCGCTGCCCGCGGTGGAGGCGTTCGCCGATCTGGACATGCCCGCCGAGCTGCTCGCCGCGCTGACCGCGCTGGGGATGTCGGTGCCGTTCCCGATCCAGGGCGCGACCCTGCCGAACTCCCTGGCCGGTCGTGACGTGCTGGGCCGTGGCCGTACCGGTTCGGGCAAGACCCTGGCCTTCGGCCTGGCGCTGCTGGCCCGCACCGCGGGACAGCGCGCCGAGGCCCGCCAGCCGCTGGCTTTGATCCTGGTGCCCACCCGGGAGCTGGCGCAGCAGGTCACCGATGCGCTGACCCCTTATGCCCGCGCCGTGAGGCTGCGTCTGGCCACCGTCGTGGGCGGCATGCCCATCGGCCGCCAGGCCAGTGCGCTGCGCGGCGGCGCCGAGGTCGTCGTGGCGACCCCGGGCCGGCTGAAGGACCTCATCGACCGGGGTGACTGCCGTCTCGACCAGGTCGCGAC